>PNNE01000320.1 GCA_013824055.1 Rhodobacter sp.
CCGATGCCGCCGCTTGCGCCCGTGACAAGGGCGGATTTGCCGGTCAGATCAAACATGTCGGGTCCTTTCAGGCCTTGAGGGCAGCGATATCGTCGGGCGAGCCGATGGCGCGGGTCGTGGCCGCGGCGGCGGTGCGCTTGATCATCCCCGACAGCGCCTTTCCGGCGCCGATCTCCCAATACTCGGTGACGCCGGCCTTTTCCATCCACAGGACGCTTTCCCGCCAGCGGACCGAGCCGGTGACCTGGGCAATCAGCAGGTCCATGATCCGGTCCGGCTCCATCACCGCCTCGGCACGGACGTTGACCACGACCGGGACGCGGGGCTTGGCGATCGGCACGGCCGCCAGGGCCTCGGCCATCACACGCGCGGCGGGCTGCATCAGCGCGCAATGGAACGGGGCCGAGACCGGCAGCAGCAGCGCGCGCTTGGCACCCCTGGCCTTGGCAATCTCGACTGCGCGTTCGACGGCAGCCTTGTGGCCCGAGACGACGACCTGCGCGGGGTCATTGTCGTTGGCGGCCTGGCAGACCTCGCCCTGGGCGGCCTCGGTGGCGACGGCAGTGGCGGTCTCGTAATCCAGGCCAAGCAGCGCCGCCATCGCGCCGATTCCGACGGGCACCGCTTCCTGCATCGCCTGGCCGCGGATGCGCAGCAGGCGGGCGGTGTCCGAAAGGGTGAAGGACCCCGCGGCGCAAAGCGCAGAATATTCGCCAAGCGAGTGCCCGGCAACAAAGCCGGCCTGGTCCAGACCGAAGCCCTCGGCCTCCAGCGCGCGCAGGGCGGCGATCGAGGTGGCCATCAGCGCGGGCTGGGCGTTCTGGGTCAGGGTCAGTTCGGCGATGTCGCCGTCCCAGATCAGGCGCGACAGGTTCTCGCCCAGTGCCGCGTCGACCTCGTCGAAGACGGCCCTGGCGGCCGGATAGGCCTCGGCAAGGGCCTTGCCCATGCCGATGGTCTGGGCGCCCTGCCCCGGAAAGACGAATGCGCGGCTCATGTTTCCCCCACGTGTTTTCTCCGGGATAGCGCGGCGGGGCGGGTCATGCAATCGCCTCAGACGCTGCGGGTGAGGCCGCCGTCGACGCGCAGGTTCTGCCCGGTGATGTAGCCCGCGCCCTCGGACGCAAGGAAAGCCACCGTCGCCGCGATTTCCTCGGCGCGACCATAACGGCCCATCGGCACGCTCTGGCGGCGTTCCTCGGTGGCGGGCAGGCTGTCGATCCAGCCGGGCAGGACGTTGTTGATGCGGATGTTGTCTGGGGCGTAGGTGTCGGCATAGATCTTGGCAAAGGCCGCAAGCCCTGCCCGCGCGACAGCCGAAGTCGGGAACATCGCCGAAGGCTCGAACACCCAGGCGGTCGAGATGTTGATGATCGCGCCCGCCTGCTGCGCCTGCATGATCGGGGTGACCAGGCGGATCGGGCGGATCGCGGACAGGAAATAGACGTCCATGCCCCCCTGCCAGTCAGCATCCGTCAGCTCCAGCAGCGGCTTGCGGGGTCCGTGGCCCGCGCTGTTGACCAGGACGTCGATCCGGCCCCATTTCGCCATCACCGCGTCGACGACCCGGGCCACGTCGTCCGAAATCTGGTTCGACCCGGTGACACCTACGCCGCCCAGTTCCGCCGCCAGCGCCTCGCCCTTGCCCGAGGAGGACAGGATGCCGACCCGGTAGCCATCCGCCGCCAGCCGACTTGCCGCAGCCGCCCCCATGCCCGACCCGCCTGCCGTGATCAAGGCAACCTTGTCCATCGCGTCCTCCCCAGTTCAGCTACCCCACAGTGCTGCCACAGGCTTAGCACCCGGGGGACGGGCCGGAAAGGCTCAGGCGGCAGGGTAGCGGGCAAAGACCGTGGTGCTGCCGTCGCGGGCGACAAGGAAGACATCATAGGCCTCACGCTCGGCCTCGGGTCCCATTCCGGGCGAGCCCCAGGGCATTCCGGGCACAGCCAGGCCCAGCGCATCCGGCTTGTCGGCCAGCAGGCGGCGCAGGTCGGCCGGGGGCACGTGACCCTCGATCAGGTAGCCCCCGGCTTCGGCGGTGTGGCACGAGACCATCGTCTCGGGGATGCCCTGCGCCAGTTTGAACTGCAAAAGCTCGTCGGGGGGCATCAGCTCGACCGTCACGGCAAAGCCGTCGGCCGCAAGGATCTCGATCCAGGCGGTGCAGCAGCCGCAGTCGGGGTCCTTGCGGACATGGACGGTGGTCGGGCCGCTTGCTGCAAGCACGGGAACCGCCGCAAGGCCGGCCAGGCCGACCCCGGCAAGCAGGACATCGCGGCGGCCAAGGTATTGTCGCGTCATGGCGCATCCTTCATGGCACATCCTTCGGGTTTCGCCGGACCAGGATGCCACGAACGCCCGCCCGACGACATGGTCGAAATCAGCGCAGCCCCGGCTTGCCACGAGACCAGCCCTGCCCCAATCTGACCCACAATCTGCCCCACAATCTGCGCGAAGGGAGAGGCGGCATGAAGGGATTTGGGGTCCACACTTCGATGTGGACGATGGCCTGGGACCGGGCGGGGGCCGAACGGGCCGTCACCGCCTGCAAGGCGCTTGGCTTCGACTTCATCGAGATCGCCCTGCTGTCGCCGGAAAAGGTCGACACCGCGCACTCCCGCCGCCTGCTGGAGCGTGAAGGCCTGCCCGCCGTCTGCTCTCTGGGTCTGCCCGACGGCAAGCGCGCCTCCTGCGCCCCCGAGGCCGCCATCGCCTTCCTGCGCCATGCGCTTGACCAATGCGCCGCCATTGGCGCCCAGGCGCTGACGGGCGTGACCTATGGCGGGATCGGGGAACGCACCGGCCGTCCGCCCTCGGACACCGAACGCGACAACGTCGCCCGCGTCCTGGCCGCTGCCGCCGCCCATGCCGGGAAGCTGGGGATCGCCTTCGGGATCGAGCCGGTGAACCGCTACGAAAACCACATCCTCAACACCGGTCGGCAGGCCGTCGAGATGATCGAGAAGGTCGGCTCCGAGACCATCTTCATCCATCTCGACACCTACCACATGAACATCGAGGAACGCGGCATGGCGCTTGGCATCCTCGATGCCGGGCCGCACCTGCGCTACATCCACCTGTCCGAAAGCGACCGCGGCACGCCGGGCGAAGGCAACGTCCG
>PNNE01000274.1 GCA_013824055.1 Rhodobacter sp.
AGCGAAGAAGAACAGCGACGCGCCGTTCTGGTGCAGGTAGCGGATGAAGTAGCCGCCGTTCACGTTGCGCATGATATGCTCGACCGAGGCGAAGGCCATGTCGACATGCGGCGTGTAATGCATTGCCAGGACGATTCCGGTGACGATCTGCAGCGCAAGGCAGAAGGTCAGGACGATGCCCCAGATCCACATCCAGTTCAGGTTCTTGGGCGTGGGGATCATGATGGTGTCGTAGAGAAGCCCGACAATGGGCAGGCGCTTGTGCAGCCAGCGCTCACCGGCGGTCTTGGGCTCGTAATGGTCGTGCGGAATTCCGGCCATGATGCTGATCCTTACCCAAGCTTGATCGTGGTTTCGTCGAAGAAGGTCGCGACCGGCACCGGCAGGTTCCGCGGCGCGGGCCCTTTGCGGATGCGACCCGAGGTGTCGTAGTGCGAGCCGTGGCAGGGGCAGAACCAGCCACCGAACTCACCCGCGCCATCGCCCAGGGGAACGCAGCCAAGGTGGGTGCAGACGCCCATCATCACCAGCCACTCGCCCGCCTCGTCCAGCGTGCGGTTCGTGTCCGAAGCGTCGGTGCCCGGCTTGTTGGCATTCTCGGACCCGGTGTCGGGCAGGTCGGTCAGCGCAGTGGCGCGGGCGGCCTCGATCTCTTCGGCAGTGCGGCGGCGGATGAAGACCGGCTTGCCCCGCCACTTCACCGTCAACTGCGTGCCGACCTCGACCGCCGAGACATCGACCATGATCGACGAAAGGGCGCGCGTGTCGGCCGAGGGATTCATCTGGTTGACCAGCGGCCAGACAGCGGCGCCAGCGGCCACCACCCCGGCGCCTGCCGTTGCATAGTACAGGAAATCCCGCCGAGTGCCTTCACTGGAAACTGGGCCGGTGCCTGCGTGATCGTCTGCGTGGGACACGAGATCTTCTCCCCTTTCAGGCCGGTGGATGCCGACCCATATGACCTGAGGGGCAATGGAAATCCCAAGCCCCGCCGCGCGAGTATCTAGCCAAGGCTTGCCCGCTCGTCCAGCAGGCAAAGGGGCGCAGGTTCTTATTTCTCGGCGATCGCAGGTCCGGTGTGGCGCGGCGGACGCGCGCGATCAGGCGTCGGGGGCAGTGGCGCGCATCGCGGGGCGGGCTTCGACGGCGCCGAACCAGGCGGCCAGAGCGGGGTGGACTGCCCGCCAGTCCCGCTCCGCATGGCGGAAGTCCAGGTAGCCCAGCGCGCAG
This sequence comes from Rhodobacter sp., assembly GCA_013824055.1. Lineage (GTDB taxonomy): Bacteria > Pseudomonadota > Alphaproteobacteria > Rhodobacterales > Rhodobacteraceae > Tabrizicola. The sequence continues at coordinate 1,231 of PNNE01000274.1, forward strand.
CCGACGGCGATCTGGCCCATGTCCAGCGGACCGGAAAGATGGCTCATCCAGCGTTCTTCCAGCGCGGTCAGCGCGCGGGCGATCTTCTGCCATTGGGCCTCTGCCCAGGCGGGTGAGCGGCTGGCCTCCGGGCGCAGATGCGTCTCGTACCGCATCAGGACGGCGGCCTCGGCGATGCCGTCGCCAGTGGCTTCGATGACCAGCGTGTCCCACAAGCGGGGCGCGGCGGGGTAAAGACCGCCGTGAAGCAGGTCGTCCAGATAGCGGGTGATGACCCGGCTGTCATAAAGGGTGGGGCCGTCGGGACGCTCCAGCGCGGGGATCTTGCCCAGGGGGTTGCGGTCGACGGGCAGCGTGCCGGGGTCCAGCGGGTTGCCCGATGCCGGAACCAGGGTGACGCGGTCGGTGGCCCTGGCCTCGTGCAGAAGGACCATCACCTTGCGGACGAAGGGAGAGGCGGGGGCGTGGTAGAGCCTCACTCCTTCCGCTCCCGCAGACGAAGCCGGGCCATGAGGCCGGCGTCCAGCTCGTAACTGCGGCCCCGGAAGCGGATCACCCGCCGGACCCGGGCAGAGGCGTTGGTCTGCTGATCGTCGGCCCGGTCGGCGGGGCGGTGGAAGGTCAGCCCCTCCCCCAGGTCGTCCAATGCGTCCTCGGCCCGCTGGTCGGTACGGCCGGGGTGGGTCGAGGAGCGGACCCAGCGGGACACCGCCCAGGTGGTCGAGGCAACGAGGCCGAGGCGGACGACCAGCGGGATCAGGGGGGCGAGGGGCAGGGGCATGGGGACCTCCGGTTTGCTGGCCGACTGTAGGGGCGGAGGGGGAAGACTGTAAACAGGCGTGCGGGCTGCCCAGGGTGGCCATTCCCGGCAAGACACCTGCTTTCAAGGGGTTGGCCGCAGACGGTAACGAAATCTCAATGGAGATCCGCAGCCCTTGGCGGCGCTTGCGCAGGACCGGGGGCTGACCGCCCCCGGTCCTCATCCTGGGCAAAATGCCATGCCGGTCGCGGTCCGGCAACGATTTCCGCTAGCCAGACCCGTGCCGGATCAGGGCGGCGATGGCCTGTGCATTGGCATTGCCCTGCGACAGGGCCTCGGCCGCCCGCAACCGGATTTCGGGGGTCTTGTTCTGGTTCAGCTTCCAGGTGCCGTCCACCGAAGTCACCTGGAACCGGAAGGGCAGGATCATCCGCATCATCCGGGGCATCGCGCCGGCGGTCATCTTGGCGCTGGTCCAGGGGCGCTTGCCGGCGATTCGGCCTTCATGCTCGGCCGAAAGCGCGTCGACATGGGGGCGCAGGGCATCCTCCGGCAGCGGCTCCAGCGTGCCGCGCAGATGGACGGCGACGTAGTTCCAGGTCGGGACCTGGTCGGGAACCTGCGCGTGCGGGCCATACCAGTCCGGCGAGACATAGGCGTCCGGCCCCGCCACGGCCAGCAGCGCAGGCGCAGGCAGCCCGGCGCGGGCAATGGGGTTCGAGCGGGCAAGATGCAGGTCCGCAAAGCTGGCGTCGTCATTCAGCAGGAACGGGATATGGGCGGCGAGCGGGCCGTCGGGTCCGTTCACCGACAGGATGCCGAACCCCCTGGCACGGGCGAAGGCAAGGTTCCGGTCGCGGGGTTCCTGGCGGAAGGCGGGGTTGGGGTGCATTGCGGGGACTTTCGGGCGCTGCGGGTGGAGTCAGGACAAAATCCTTCGAAGGATTTTGCAAATCTTTTCGAAAAGATTTGCGCGCCCGGTGGCGGTGCCGGTTCGAGGGGATGCTCCTCGTGCGACTTCGTCTTCTCGTCGCCGGAAGACAACAGCCGGGAAGTTGCGAAGCTGCGGCAGGAATGGAAAAGGCCGCCGAGGTTTCCCCCAGCGGCCCCGGATTCCGTCAGCCGGAAGCGTT
>PNNE01000324.1 GCA_013824055.1 Rhodobacter sp.
CAGCCTGGACCGGAACCGCCCCCATTTCGTCGCCGACCCGATCAGCCCGCAGGACCGAAAGCCCCGCTGCAACAGCCGATGGCACAGTTCCAAGTCCAGAGCATGGGAATAGGTCAGCACCAGATGCTCCGCCCCCAAGGGCGCATGATCCGCCACCACCGCCGGATCACTCGCCGGAACGACAGTGACCCCCTCGGGCACCACGTCCGGAAACCGCTCCGCCGCGACATCCACCCAGGTCACCGCGATCTCCGGCAGGGGGGCCAGCACAGCCACCAAAGCCCGCCCGACATGCCCCGCGCCCCAGACCCAGATCTCGCGACACTCCTGCGCTACCGGCTCCACCAGCCAGCCCGCGACCAGCGCGACCGCAGGCCGCACCCCTTGCCCGCGCGCCGCCGCCAGAACCCGCTTCACCGCCAAGGGCATCTCGCCCCGCCCCCGCGCCAAGACCCCGGCCACAGCCTCTGGCACCGCTTCGAACACCTCCGTCCAAAGCACCACTGCCCCGCCGCAGCACTGCCCCAGCGACGGCCCGAGTGCGATCTTCTCGACCCGAGCCCCCCCACCCCATCCCTCCCCCACGCGGGGGGAGGGAGGCGCGTTCCGGGAGACGCTGCGCTCGATGCCAGACGCAGCAGGCCCCCTCCCCCCACCGTGGGGGAGGGCTGGGGTGGGGGGGCTCCAGGCCAACATCAGCCGCGCCTTCGCCGCCGCCTCGAACTCCAGCGCCCCGCCGCCGATCGTCCCCGACTGCCCCTGATCCCAGACCAGCATCGACGCCCCCACCTCACGCGGAGAAGACCCCTCCACGCCCGCAATCACGACCCGCGCTACCCGACCGTGCGCCGCCAAAGCCGCCGCCAATGCCCCCAGGTCAAACATGACGCTCCACCCTCCGCACGGCCATCAGCACCCGCTCTGCCGTCGCCGGGGCGTCCAGGCTGGGATAGACCGACCCATCCCCGCAGGCCGCCACCGCGTCCGACAGCGCATACAGCGCCGAGATCCCCAGCATGAATGGCGGCTCGCCCACCGCCTTCGACTTGCCGACCGCATCCTCCCGGTTGGGCTTGCCCCACAGCGCCACCCGGAAATCGCGCGGCCGGTCCGAACAGGCCGGGATCTTGTAGGTGCTGGGCGCATGCGTCGCGAGCCGCCCCTTCGCGTCCCAGACCAGCTCCTCGGTCGTCAGCCAGCCCGCGCCCTGCACATAGGCCCCCTCGACCTGCCCGATGTCCAGAGCCGGGTTCAGCGAGGTTCCCGTGTCATGCAGGATATCGGCCCGCAGGATCCGGTTCTCGCCGGTCAGCCGGTCGATCACCACCTCCGTCACCGCCGCGCCATAGGCAAAGTAGAAGAACGGCCGCCCCGTGCCCTTCACCCGGTCCCAGATGATCTTCGGCGTCGCGTAATACCCCGTCGAGGACAGGCTGACCCGCGCCTGATAGGCCCAGGCCACCACGCGCGCCCAGTCATAGACCTCGCCCGCCACCTGCACCGTTCCACCCTCGAACCGCACCGCCGCAGGCTCCACCTGATGCTTTTCGGCAATGAACTCGGCCAGCCGCCCGCGGATCGTCTCGGCCGCCGCCTTCGCGGCCATCCCGTTCAGGTCAGACCCCGACGAAGCCGCCGTGGCCGAGGTGTTCGGCACCTTCCCCGTATCCGTCGCCGTGATCTTCACCACCGACGTATCGACGCCAAAGACCGAGGCCGTCACCTGCGCGACCTTCTGGAACAGCCCCTGTCCCATCTCGGTCCCGCCGTGGTTCAGCGCGATGCTGCCGTCCTGATAGACATGCACCAGCGCCCCCGCCTGGTTCAGCCAGGTCAGCGTGAACGAGATCCCGAACTTCACCGGCGTCAGCGCGATCCCGCGCTTCAGCACCGGCGATCCCGCGTTCCACCGGGCAATCTCCGCCTTCCGCGCGCGGTAGTCCGACGAACGCTCCAGCTCCGCCACCAGCTCATGCCCGATGAAATCCTCCACCGGCATGTGATACGGCGTCGTCTGCACCCGCCCGTCTGGCGGCAGGACATGCGACCCCACCGAAGCCGCCGCCCCGCGCGAGGACAGGTCCACCTCCCCCGCCTTCGCTCCCTTCGACATTTTCTGTCCGGAAATATCCCGGGGGTCCGGGGGCTGGCCCCCGGGGTCAGCCATCCCGCGATAGAAGTTGGCCTTGCGCACCTCCAGCGGCTCTTGCCCCACCGCGAACGCCACATGGTCCAGCACCCGCTCGATCCCCAGCATCCCCTGCGGCCCGCCAAAGCCGCGAAAGGCGGTGGCGCTGCAGGTGTTGGTCTTCAGCCGGTGGCTTTCAATCCGCACATGGGCCAAGTGATAGCAGTTGTCCGCATGCAGCATCGCCCGGTCCGCCACCGGCAGCGACAGGTCCTGCGACCAGCCGCAGCGGAACAGATGCGTGAACTCCAGCCCCAGGATCCGCCCCTGGTCATCCACCCCCGCGCGATAGACAATCCGCAGGTCGTGCCGCTTGCCGGTGATGACCATGTCGTCATCCCGGTCATAGCGCATCCGGCAGGGCCGCCCCGTCGCCCGAGCCGCCACCGCACAGGCAATCGCCAGCGCGTTGCCTTGGCTTTCCTTGCCGCCGAACCCGCCGCCCATCCGGCGCACTTCCACGCGGACCGCGCTCATCGGCAGATGCAGCGCATGGGCGACCTTGTGCTGCACCTCGGTCGGATGCTGGGTCGAGGAGTGGACGACCATCTCGCCCCCCTCCTGCGGCAGCGCCGCGGCGACCTGCCCCTCCAGATAGAAATGCTCCTGCCCGCCGACCTCGAACGACCCCTCGACGATGCGCGGAGCCGTCTCGATTGCCCGCGCAGCATCGCCTTTCGCCCAGACCACCGGCCCCTGCTCGAACCGGCTCCCCGCCGCCAGCGCCTCATCCACCGTCAGCAACGCGGGCAGTTCGCGATACGAAACCTTCCCCAGCCGCGCCGCCTTTCGTGCCGCCAGATGGCTTTCGGCGATGACCAGAAACACCGGCTGCCCGACGTAATGGACGCGGCCCACCGCCAGCAAAGGCTCGTCATGCGCCGAAGGGCTGCAATCGGGCATTTCGGCCAGATCCTCCGCCGACATGACCG
>PNNE01000268.1 GCA_013824055.1 Rhodobacter sp.
GGCCCCCGCCGCCTTCAGCGCCCGCGCCAGCCGCTGGGTCAGGAAATGCACCCGTTCCGCAATCGCCCGCAGGCCCTTCGGCCCGTGGAAGACCGCGTACATCGAGGCCATCACGGCCAGCAGGGCCTGCGCCGTGCAGACGTTCGAGGTCGCCTTCTCGCGCCGGATGTGCTGCTCGCGGGTTTGCAGCGCCAGCCGGTAGGCCTTGCCCCCCTGCGCGTCGATGGACACACCGACGATGCGCCCCGGCATCTGCCGCTTGTGCGCGTCCCTTACCGCCATGAAGGCGGCGTGCGGCCCGCCATAGCCCATCGGCACGCCAAAGCGCTGCGCCGAGCCGACCGCGATATCCGCCCCCATCGCGCCGGGTTCCTTCAGCAGGCACAAGGCCAGAAGGTCGGTCGCCATGACCGCCACCGCCCCCGCCGCATGCAGGGACGCGATGCGCTGGGTAAAGTCGGTCACATGGCCATAGCTGGACGGATACTGGAAGATCGCGCCGAAGACCCTGGCCGGATCAAGGTTGCGCACGTCATCCTCGATGATCTCGATCCCCAGCGGCAGCGCCCGGGTGCGGATCACCGCGATGGTCTGGGGGTGGCAGAAGCGGTCGACGAAAAAGGCTTTCGCCTTCGACTTCGCCACCCGCTCGGCCATCGTCATCGCCTCGGCCGCCGCCGTCGCCTCGTCCAGCAGGCTGGCATTGGCGACGTCGAGGCCGGTCAGATCGCAGACCATGGTCTGGAAGTTCAAGAGCGCCTCAAGCCTGCCTTGCGCAATCTCGGGCTGGTAGGGGGTATAGGCCGTGTACCAGGCCGGGTTCTCCAGGATGTTGCGCTGGATCGCCGGGGGCGTGACCGTGCCGTAATAGCCCTGCCCGATCAGGCTGGTCATCACCCGGTTCTTCGCGCCCACCTCCTTCATCTTCGCCAGAAGCTCATGCTCGGCAAGCGGAGCCCAGGGCAGCGGCCGCGACTGCCGGATCGATGCGGGAACCGTCTGTTCGATCAGCTCGTCCAGTGTCCGCACGCCGACAGCGGCCAGCATCTCCGCCATCTCGGCCGGAGAGGGGCCGATGTGCCGGCGGTTGGCGAAGTCGTAGGGGTTGTAGTCGGTCGGCGTAAAGGTCATGTCCTGCTCCGGGCCGCATCCCGACCCGCTCCCTTTCATTCTGGTGCAAATATCCCGGGGGTGCGGGGGCTGGCCCCCGCCCTTTCTGCCGGCCCTCAGCCGATCAGGTCCTGATACTCGTCCTCGTCCATGAGCTGGTCGAGCACGCTCAGGTCATCCAGCTTCATCTTGAAGAACCAGCCGGCCCCCGTCGGGTCCTCGTTCACCAGCGCGGGGGAGTCGACCAGCTTGGTATTGACCGCGACGATCTCGCCATCGACCGGGGCCAGGATGTCGCTGGCCGCCTTCACGCTTTCGATCACGCAGACCTCGTCGCCCTCGGCGACCATCGTGTCGGTCTCGGGCAGTTCGACAAAGACCACGTCGCCCAGCTGGGTCGCGGCGTGTTCGGTGATGCCGACGACCACGAGGTCACCCTCGACACGCAGCCATTCATGTTCCTTGGTGTATTTCATCCTGGGGTCCTCAGCGCTTGTAGGTTGTCGGTTGGAAAGGCATTTCGGTCACGGTCACGGGCAGGCGTTTGCCGCGCAGGTCGCCCAGCAAGGTCGTGCCGACATTAGCATGGGCGCGGGCCACGTAACCCATCGCAATCGGGGCATTGACGCTGGGTCCGAACCCGCCCGAGGTCACCCGTCCGACCGGGGTCCCGTCTTCGGCGAACAGGTCAACCCCTTCGCGCATCGGGGCGCGGCCGTCGGGCTTCAGGCCGACACGCAGCCGCTCCGGCCCCTCGGCCAGGTCCTTCAGGACACGCGCGGCACCGGGGAAACCACCCTCGCGCGCACCGCCGGCCCTGCGAGCCTTCTGGATCGCCCAGGTCAGGCCGGCCTCGACCGGGCTGGTCGAGGTGTCGATGTCGTGACCGTAAAGGCACAGCCCCGCCTCCAGCCGCAGCGAATCCCGTGCGCCCAGCCCGATGGGGGCAACCCCCGGCTGCGCCAGCAGCTTGCGCGCGAAACCTTCCGCATCCGCCTCGGGGACCGAGATCTCGAACCCGTCCTCGCCCGTATAGCCGGACCGGCTGACCCAGACGTCGCCGATCACCCGGTGATCCATGAACCGAATCGCCGCGACACCCGGCACCAGCGCCTCCAGCGCCGCCTCGGCCAACGGCCCTTGCAGCGCCAGCAAGGCGCGATCTGTCACCGGCTGCACCTCCACCCCTGGCATCATTGCCATCATGTGGGCGATGTCGGCCGCCTTGCAAGCCGCGTTGACGACCACATAGAGGTGATCGCCGCGGTTGGTGAACATCAGGTCATCCAGGATGCCGCCCTGGTCGTTGGTGAAGAGGCCATAGCGCTGCCGATCTTGCGGCAGACCCAGCACGTCCACCGGCATCAGCGCTTCGAAGGCAAGCTTCAGCTCCTCCATCGCGCCGCGCGGCCGCAGGATCACCTGCCCCATGTGGCTGACGTCGAACAGCCCCGCCGACGACCGCGTGTGCAGGTGCTCCTTCATCACGCCATCGGGGTATTGCACCGGCATCCGGTAGCCCGCAAAGGGCACCATCTTGCCGCCAAGTTCGTCGTGCAGGCTGTCCAGCCCCAGCAGCAGCTCCGGCTTTTCAAGATCGGCCATCGCCGTCCCCCCGTCGTCTGGCCGGAAGACACTCCGGCACCGTCAGGCGGGCACATCCCCACCCTGCGATGCCCCCTCTGTCCTTGCGCCATCTGGCGCGCCTGAGATCGTTATCCCTTCGGCGTCCCGCCTGGCGCGGGAACTCTCCAGAGTCTGTCGTCAGTTACGGTCCCTTGCGCCTGAGAGTTTACCGGGGCGGTTGCTCCTTCGGCACCGAAAGGCCTTGCGGCCCGTCGGATTCTCCCGAACCTGACGATCCTTGCCTAGCGCAAAGCAACCCTGACGGGCAAGAGGAAATCGGAATACGACGGCATGCAGCGGAAGGCGGCGGCAGGGAGCCGTCACGCCTGAAGCAGAACCCGGGTCTCATGGTCCTGTAGGGTGATCCGCGCCGCCGGATAGG
>PNNE01000197.1 GCA_013824055.1 Rhodobacter sp.
AGCTCGGGCTCACAGCCCTGGGCGCGGACGAAGACCGATCCGGCCTCGCGCCGGACGGAAGCGACGGGGGTGGCAGTGCGGATGTCGACGCCCTGGGCGGTCATCGCGGCTTGCAGGCGGCGGACGTATTCGATCGAGCCGCCCTTGACCGTGTACCACTGGTGCTGGCCCTCGATGTCCATCAGCGCGTGGTTGCGGAAGAAACGGACCAGGGCCTGGGCCGGGAAGTCCAGGATGCCCGAGGTCGGGGTGGACCAGATCGCGCCCGAGAAGGGGGTGATGTAGTGGTCACGGAAATAGCTGCCGGTGCCAAGCCGCCCCAGAAGCTCGCCGATGGTCATGGCGGGGTCGTTGGCGACGGCCTCGGCATTGCGGTTGAAGTGCAGGATGTCCGACAGCATCCGCAGGAAGCGCGGGTTGAAGGCGTTGCGGCGCTGGGCAAAGATCGCGTCCAGCGAGGCCAGCCCGTATTCCACCGCCCCGCCCCGGATCGAGGCGCCGAAGGACATGCTGCTTTCGGTGACCGGGACCTCCAGTTTCTCGAAAAGCCGCACCAGATGCGGATAGTTCACCCGGTTGAAGACGATGAAGCCGGTGTCGACCGGCTGGTCCCGCCGCTTGCCCGCGATCACCGTCCGGGCATGGCCGCCCAGACGAGGCTCGGCCTCGAACAGGACCACCGAATTGCGGTCGGCCAGCATGTGCGCTGCGGCCATGCCGGAAATGCCCCCCCCGATCACGGCGATGCGGCGGGGGGTGGGGCCGAACTGTTCGAAAGGCATCTAAGCGGACTTCCCTTGCTCTGGTCTTCACATGGTTACGCAACGGATGCCTGATCGGATCACCCTGCCTTCGGCGGTGCGGGGCGGGGCTGAAGAAAGTCTCCGGCCAGGTGGTCCCACCCTGACAGAGGCCGGAAAACTGTCAAACCAAGTTGACACATTTCCTTGACTTGTTGCCCGGCTGCTCCATGTCGCTGAAAAATGATCCGGCTGCGGGTTGCCGACGTAGAAGCTGTATGATGCTTGACGCCAGCAGAACCGCTATGACGGAACAGGCCATGCCGCCGGTGCTTTCGGGCGCGGTTGCTCGGGCCGGTTCGCGGCACAAGAAGGACGGGTCGTTGGCGAAGGCAAAGGCGGAGGACGAGACAGACTGGGCCGGCCTTCTGGTGAAGGTGCGCGACCATCAGGACAAGGCGGCTTTTGCGGCGCTGTTCCGGCACTTTGCCCCACGGGTGAAGGCCTTCCTGATGAAATCGGGGGCAGGTGCTGCGCTGGCCGAGGAATGTGCTCAGGACGTCATGGCGACGCTCTGGCAGAAGTCGCATCTCTTCGACCCCAGCCGGGCCAGCGTGGCGACCTGGGTCTATACCATCGCCCGCAACCGGCGGATCGACGCGCTGCGCAAAGCGCGCCGGGCCGAGCCGGAGGAACTGGACTGGGGGCCGGAGCCAGAGCCTGACATGGCCGAGGTGCTGGAGACCCAGCAAGAGACGGAACGGCTGGGGCGCGCTTTGGCGGCGTTGCCCGCGCCACAACGGACACTGATCGAACGCGCCTTCTACGGCGACCTCTCGCACAGCGAGATCGCCGCCGAGACCGGGCTTCCCCTGGGGACGATCAAATCGCGGATTCGGCTGGCGCTGGACAAGCTGCGCCACCAGATGGGTTGAAGGACGAAGCAGGACATGACGATACGCCACCATCTCTCGGACCAGCTCTTGATGGGCTATGCGGCCGGCCAGCTGCCCGAGGCCTTCAACCTGGTCGTCGCGACACATGTGTCGCTGTGTGACGACTGTCGGGCCAGGCTTGCGTCGTTCGACGCCGTCGGCGGAACCCTTCTGGAGGAGGCGGACGAGATCGCGATGGGCGAGGATGCGCTGGCCCGGACGCTGGCCCGGATCGAGGGGCTGCCGCAGGCGACGCGGTCGCAACCGCTGAAACCGGCGGGCATCTTCCCGGCACCGCTGGCCGAATATGTCGGTGGCGACCTGTCGGCCGTGCGTTGGCGCAGAGTCGGGGGTGGGGTCAAGCAGGCGATCCTGCCCACCGGCAAGGACGCCTCGGCGCGTCTGCTGTATATCCCGGCCGGCAAGGCGGTGCCGGACCACGGCCACCGCGGGATGGAGCTGACGCTGGTCCTTCAGGGGGCTTTCGCGGACGCAAACGACCGGTTCGCGCGCGGCGACATCGAGATTGCCGATGAGGATATGGAGCATACGCCCGTGGCACTGGCCGGGCAGGACTGCATCTGTCTGGCGGCGACGGATGCGCCCTTGCGGTTCCTGGGTCTGATCCCGCGGCTGGCGCAACCGCTTCTGCGCATCTAAAGGCCGAAGTATCGGACTGCGATCATCGGCCCGTCCCCCGAAAGGTGGGCGGGCTGATGCGTCAAAAGCAGGTCGCCCGCGGCTGCCGGCTTGCTGTTCACCCGGCACAAGCCCAAGGCATAGAGCGCCAGCTTGCCGCCTTCCGGCAGGGACAGGTTCTGCGCGACGATCACCTTGGGCCGGGGCAGGTGGCTGGCGGTCATGACGTTGAAGTCGTCGGAGGGTTGGCCGTCGGTTTCCGTCGCCAGAACCTCGACGTCACCTGGAAACGCCACCGGGATCAGCGGGTCACAGCGGAGGTCCAGGCCAGGGCCGGTCAACCGGAACCCCGCGCCGGTCAGGACCGTGAGGTTGCGCTCGATGCCGGGAAACAGCGAGAACGGCCCGTCTTCGACCACCGAGGCGCGGGAGAGGCGGAGGAGCGTTCTGCCTGCCGGATCGGTCAGATGCAGCAGCTCGGTCGTCACGCCGCGCCCGTTCTTCCAGGGCTGGGTCCGGTAGTCGGCGGGGGTCAGGTGGATCATGGCTGTCCTTCATCGGGCGGTGGGCGAACCCGCAAGCGGGACCGCCCACCCTACTCGGCCGCGTCGATCACTCTGGCTTGGGTGGGTGCGGTCAGGTCAGGTGCCAGTTCCTCGAAGTCGAAGTTGTCCAGCCTGCGGGCGCGCTTCCCGGCCTTCTCGGAGGAGATCTTGATGTCCTCGATGTCCTTCGCCGCCTGGCCGAAGTGGCGGTCCAGGCTTTCGACGCGTGCCCAGGCGGTCGATG
>PNNE01000253.1 GCA_013824055.1 Rhodobacter sp.
CTTGGCCCGGTCGAGATCCTGGTGAACAACGCGGGCATGGTCCAGACCGGCAAGGCGGTCGAGGACGCGCGGCTGGCCGAGATCGACGATGCCGCATGGGCGCATCACCTGGCGCTGAACCTGAACACCACCTTCCACTGTTGCCGCGAAGTGCTGCCGGGGATGGCCGCGCGGGGCTTTGGCCGGATCGTCAACATCGCCTCGGTCACGGGGCCGCTGGTCACTTTCGCCGGGACAGCCGGGTATTCCACCGCAAAGGCCGCCGTCGTCGGGCTGACCCGATCCATCGCCCTGGAATACGGGGCGCAGGGCGTGACCTGCAACGCGGTCCTGCCGGGGTGGATCGCCACCGAAAGCCAGACCGAAGCCGAGGCTCGGGCGGGCCTGGCCACGCCTTTGGGACGGTCCGGCACGGCGGATGAAGTCGCGGCCTGCGCGGCCTTCCTTGCCTCGGACGCGGCGTCCTATGTCACCGGCGCGATGCTGGTTGTGGATGGCGGCAATGTGCTGCAAGACATGAAAGGATGAGCATTCCATCCTTTCTTCCCGGCGTTCCGGCCGAAGCCGTGCTGGCCGCCCTGACCCGCGCGCCGGGCAGCGAGCTGGCCTCGGGCAAGTTCGACAGCCCCGAATCCTCGGCGGCGCTGGCGGTGAACGCCTTCGGCTGGTTTCTGGACCGCCCCCGGTCCCTGCCGCCCTTGCCCGGCGTGCCGATGGGCCTGCCGCAAACCGTCGCGGTCGAAGCCGAGCTGCGCTTTCCCTGGAGCGGCGGGCGGCACCCCTGGCTTGACGCTTTGGTCACCACGGCGACCACGCTGGTCGGCATCGAAGCCAAGCGCTACGAGCCGTTTCGCCCGGCCAAGGCCAGCAGCTTTTCCGAAGCCTTCGACAGCCGCGACTGGGGTCCGGGCATGGCGCGCTTCACCGCGCTGCGGCTGGCGCTGACCGAGGGGCGGCAAAGCTATCGCTGCCTCGATGCGGTGCAGCTGGTCAAGCACGCCCATGCGCTGCGGACGCAAGGCGTGAAGCGCAATCTGGGCGCGGTGCTGGTCTACCTTCATGCCGTCCCCGCGACCTGGGCCAATGGCAAGCCGGTCCTGCCCGAGGCCATCGCCCGCCACGAAGCCGAAATCGCCGATTTCGCCCGTGCCGTGAAAGGCGACGATGTGACCTTCGTTGCCCTGCGCTGGGCGGACCTGCTGGCCGACTGGGCCAGGGTTCCCGCGCTGAGCGCCCATGCCGCTGCGGTCAGCGCGCGCTTCGGACCGCTTTAGCCCTGAGCGAGCGCCGTGGTCGGGCGGCAGGCACAGGACGCCTGGGCCCCGGAATTCGTCCTGCACGCCAACACCCGATCCCGCAGCGCCTCGCGCTCCAGACCCATGTCTGCCAGCATCCGGTCGCTGACGTGCTTCAGTTTGGCCAGGTCTCCCTGGGCCTGCCACCAGTCTTTCACGCGGTTCAGCATGTTGGTCTCCTGTCCTTGAGGCCCCCTTTTGCCACAGGCGGCTTTCTGCGATAATCAGACAGTATCGGAATAGGCTTTGAAGAGAGGCTAAGAAATGCGGCCCGGCGACTACGCGGAACTGCGGGCCTTTGCCGCCGTTGTGCGGCACGGCAGCTTTACCCGCGCGGCGGCGCATCTGGGGGTGTCGCCCTCGGCCCTGTCCCAGACGATCCGCGCGCTGGAGGACCGGCTGGGCCAGCGCCTGTTGAACCGGACGACCCGCAGCGTGGCCCCAAGCGCGGCGGGGCAGGCGCTGGCAGAACGGCTGCTGCCGGTGCTGGATGATCTGGCTGGGGTGCTGGACACCGCCTTCGCGGCGGCGGGTACGGTTGCGGGACCGCTGCGCCTTGACGTGGTCCGGGTGGCGATCCCGCATCTTGCGCGGCTGGTGCCGGGGTTTCTGGCGCGCTACCCGCGGGTGCGGCTGGAGGTCGCCTCGAACGACGCGCTGATCGACATCGTGGCCCTGGGCTTCGACGCGGGGGTCAGGCTGGCCGAAAGGCTGGAGGGCGACATGATCGCCGTGCCCTTCGGCGGCGATCTGCGGATGATCTGCGTGGCCGCCCCGGACTATCTGGCCCGGCATCCCGCGCCCTTGCATCCGCGCGACCTGGGCGGCCACGCCTGCATGGTCACGCTCACCCCCTCGACCGGCTCGCCCTACCGCTGGGAGTTCGAGAAGGACGGCGAGGCGCTGCGGATCGCCGTGGACGGGCCGCTGGTGTCGCGCGATTCCGAGTTGCGGGTGGCCGCGACAGTGGCGGGGGTGGGGATCGGCTTCTTCTTCGAGGACGAAGTGCGCGATTTGCTGGCTGCGGGTCGGCTGGTTCAGGTTCTGGCCGACTGGACCCCGGCCTTCCCAGGGGCCTACCTCTACTTTCCCAGCCGCCGCAATCCCGCGCCGCCCTTGCGGGCCTTCGTGGATTACGTCAGGGAAATCGGGCGTGGACAGACCTTTCAGGACGGTTGATGCCCACGCGATATGTTTTTTCAACCAATTGTTTGCCCGAAATGTCCACCGTGGACACCTCGGGCCTTTTTCACTCGCCGTGGTAGCTGACGGTCTTCACATCCTCGCCCGGCGCGGTCTTCTGCCGGCGGATGATCAGGCGGTTCAGCGCGTTGATGTAGGCGCGGGTCGAAGCGACGATCGTGTCGGTATCGGCCGAGGACCCGGTGACGATCCGGCCGTCCTCCTCCAGCCGCACCGAAACGGTCGCCTGCGCGTCGGTGCCTTCCGTCACCGCATGAACCTGGTAGACCTGCAGCCGCGCCTTGTGCGGGAAAAGCATCTTCACGCACATGAAGGCGGCATCCACCGGCCCGTCGCCGGTCGCGTCGATGTGGTGGTCCTTGCCGTCGATGGCCAGCACCATCTCGGCCTCTTGCGGACCTTCGGTGCCGCAGACGACCCGCAGCTTCTTGAGCTGGAGGTATTCGTAGGCATCGTTGGTCTGCTCGTCCGTGACCAGCGCAATCAGGTCGTCGTCGTAGACCTCCTTCTTGCGGTCGGCCAGCGCCTTGAAACGGACGAAGACGTCGTTCAGCTGGTTGTCGGCCAGCTCGAACCCGAGGTCCTTCAGCTTGGACCGCAGCGC
>PNNE01000113.1 GCA_013824055.1 Rhodobacter sp.
CATACTGCTCGCGGCGGGCCGAGTTTTCCCAATCCACCCACTTTTCGAAATGCGGGACGGCGTTTTCGCGGATCCTGGTGGCGATGGGGCCGGGTTCGATCAGGATGATGTCGATCCCGCTGCCCCGCATCTCGATCCGAAGCACATCGGTCAGCCCCTCCAGCGCGAACTTGGTCGCGACATAGGCCCCGCGCCACCTGGCGCCGACAAGCCCCAGAACCGACGAGCAGTTCACGATCCGCCCATGCCCCTGCGCGCGCATCACCGGGATCACCCGGCGCGTCAGGTCGTGATAGCCAAAGAGGTTCGTCTCGAAGATTTCGCGCAAGGCGCCGCGCGGCAGGTCCTCGACCGCACCGGGACAGGCGAAGGCGCCGTTGTTGTACAGCGCGTCCAGCCTGCCCCCAGTCCGGCTCAGGGTCTCTGCCACCGCGGCTTCGATGCTGGCTTCGTCCGAGTAGTCCAGGCGAAAGCTCTCCAGCCCTTCGGCCCGCAGCCGGTCGCAGTCTGCCTCTTGCCGACAGGTCGCAAAGACCCGCCAGCCCCGCGCCTTCAGGCCCCGCGCGGCGTCAAGCCCGATGCCCGAAGAGCATCCGGTGATCAGAATCGTACGTTGGGTCATTGCTGGCTCCGGGCGCGCGGCCCGTCACGGAGCCTCGGCGCTGAGGTAGCGCATCGCGACGAAGCCTTCCACCCCATCGCCCTGGATCACGATCCGTGCCCAGTCGCCGTTGACGGCCTGCACCACCAGCGTCGCCTCACCCGAGGCAAGCTTTCCCACCACCTCGGACTGGGTCGACGGTTCGGCCCGCACGTTCACCGAGCTTGCATTGACGTACCAGATCGTGCCCTCACCCCCGGCCGCGACTTCGGGCTGGGGTGCCACGGGGGCGGATGGCGGGGTTTCGTTGCCGACGGAGGCCAGGGAAAACACCGGATCCTCGACGGCCGTCACCAGCACGCGTTCAGGTTCGACATAGGGGGCGGGTTCGGTGGCAGCCGCGACCGGCGCGGGTTCCGCCACCAAAGCCGCGGCGGCCAGTTCGGCCACCGGTTCAACGGCAGCGCGCGGGGTTTCCACCACCTGTTCCGGTTGCGATTCGACCCCGGCACCTGCCTCGGGCAGTACGTTCTTGCCTGCCACAGCAGCAAGACCGGGGCGCATCTGGCCGCGGTCCTCTCCGGCAATCATCAGGGCGGCGAACATGCCGATACAAAGAAGCAACGTGAGGCGCAGCATGAATTCATCCGTTTCTGTCGTTGGCGCGGTCTTAGCACAGCCGCCTTACGGGAGTGTAAGAAAAATGCACAACTGCCGCTTTGGTTCCCTGGTTCCGGGATTGCCGTCTGGACCCGTGCCCGGCTTTTCCCTACACAACATTCATGAGCGCTGACGACGAAGAACCCAAGATCGAGGGGCCGCAGGGCCTGACCACCTCGGAACCCCTCTCCCGCGCGATCGGAGAGCGGTATCTGACCTATGCGCTGTCGACGATCATGCACCGCGCGCTGCCGGACGCCCGCGACGGGTTGAAACCGGTGCATCGGCGAATCCTCTGGGCAATGCGTCGGCTGCGGCTGACGCCGACGGGCGGGTTCCTGAAATCGGCCAAGATCGCGGGCGACACGATGGGGGATTTCCACCCTCACGGCGATTCGGCGATCTATGACGCGATGGCGCGGCTCGCGCAGGATTTCAACATGCGCTACCCGCTGGTCGACGGGCAGGGCAACTTCGGCAACATCGACGGCGACAACCCGGCGGCCAGCCGCTACACCGAGGCCCGCGTGACCGCCGCCGCCGAGGCGCTGATGGAGGGCATCGACGAAACCGCCGTCGACTTCCGCCCGAACTACGATGGCCGCCTGGAAGAACCCGTCGTCCTGCCCGCCGCCTTCCCGAACCTGCTGGCCAACGGCTCCTCCGGCATCGCCGTGGGCATGGCGACAAACATCCCGCCGCACAACCTGGACGAGCTGATCGACGGCTGCCAGGCGCTGCTGGCGGACCCCGACCTGACGGATGAGGCGCTGGTCGCCCTGATCCCCGGCCCCGATTTCCCGACCGGCGGCGTCATCGTCGAGCCCCGCGAGTCGATCCTGGAAGCCTACCGCACCGGCCGCGGCGCCTTCCGCACCCGCGCCAAGTGGGAGGTCGAGGATCTGGGCCGCGGCACCTGGCAGATCGTCGTCACCCAGATCCCGTTCCAGGTGCAGAAGTCCAAGCTGATCGAGAAACTGGCCGAGCTGGTCCAGATCAAGAAGGTGCCGCTGCTGGCCGATGTCCGCGACGAATCCGCCGAGGATATCCGGCTGATCCTGGAACCGCGCTCCCGCACTGTGGACCCCGAGGTCCTGATGGGCAGCCTCTTTCGCAACTCTGACCTGGAAGTGCGGTTCTCGTTGAACATGAACGTGCTGATCGACGGCAAGGTGCCGAAGGTCTGTTCCCTGAAGGACGTGCTGCGGGCCTTCCTTGACCACCGGCGCGACGTGCTGCGGCGGCGCAGCCTGCACCGGACCCAGAAGATCGACGCCCGGCTTGAAGTGCTGGAAGGCCTGCTGATCGCCTTCCTGAACCTTGACCGCGTGATCGACATCATCCGCTACGACGACGACCCCAAGCCGGCGCTGATGGCCGAGGACTGGTCGAAATCGCACATCCGCGCGATGTCGGAAAAGGACTACCAGCCGCCCGCAAAGGGGCAGGGTGTCCTGACCGAGGTCCAGGCCGAAGCGATCCTGAACATGCGCCTGCGGTCCTTGCGGCGGCTGGAGGAGATGGAGCTGAACGCCGAACGCGACGCCCTGACCAGGGAACGCGCCGATCTGGCCGACCTTCTGGACAGCGACCGCCGCCAGTGGAAGCGTATCGGCAAGGAACTGGACGAGGTCCGCAAGACCTATGGCAAGGGCACCGTTCTGGGCGCCCGCCGCACCCAGTTCGCCGATGCGACCGAGGTCGAGGACATCCCCTACGAGGCGATGATCGACCGCGAGCCGATCACGGTCATCTGTTCGCGCATGGGCTGGATCAGGGCGATGAAGGGCCATGTGGACCTGGCCGCCGAGCAGAAGTTCAAGGACGGCGACGG
>PNNE01000302.1 GCA_013824055.1 Rhodobacter sp.
CTGCCTGCGGATCGGCTACACCACGATCCTTCTCGGGACGCTGGGCTTCTTCGGTCTTGGCGTGTCGCCCGACAGCGCGGACTGGGGCTCGACCATCGACGACGGGCGCAAGCTTCTGAACCTCTTCCCGCACGCAGCCCTGGCCCCTGCCCTTGCGCTCATGAGCCTTGTGCTTGGCCTGAACCTGCTTGCCGACGGTTTGCGCGAAGAAAGCCTGAGGGATTGATGCCATGACCGCACCCGCCAGCGTCACCGCCAGCGAAACCTGGGACCCCTCGCAGCCGATCCTGGAGATCGAGCATCTGTCGATCTCGTTCTTCACCCGGATGCGGGAAATCCCGGCGGTGATGGACTTTTCCTGCAGGGTCATGGCCGGTGAGGCGATGGGGCTTGTCGGCGAATCCGGCTGCGGCAAGTCGACCGTCGCGCTGGGTGTCATGCGCGAGCTGGGCAAGAACGGCCGCATCGTCTCGGGCTCGATCAGGTTCAAGGGCCGCGACCTGGCGCAGATGAGCGACGAAGAGCTGCGCCACATCCGCGGCAGCGAAATCGCGATGATCTACCAGGAGCCGATGGCAAGCCTGAACCCGGCGATGAAGGTCGGCGCGCAGCTGGCCGAGGTGCCGATGCTGCATTCCGGGATGAACCGGGCCGAGGCCTGGGATCTGGCCCGGCAGATCGTCGCCGACGTGCGCCTGCCCGACCCCGAGCGGATCATCAATGCCTATCCGCACCAGCTGTCGGGCGGCCAGCAGCAGCGCATCGTCATCGCGATGGCGCTGATGGCCAAGCCTGCGCTGCTGATCCTGGACGAACCCACCACCGCGCTGGATGTCACTGTCGAGGCGGGAATCGTCGACCTCGTGAAGGAGTTGGGCGAGAAATACGGCACCTCGATGCTGTTCATCAGCCACAATCTCGGGCTGGTGATGGATGTCTGCGACCGCCTCTGCGTGATGTATTCCGGCGAGGCGGTAGAGACCGGCAACATCGAACAGGTCTTCGACGAGATGCGCCATCCCTATACCCAGGCGCTGTTCCGTTCGATCCCGCTGCCCGGCGCCGACAAGAACGCGCGCCCCCTGATCGCGATTCCCGGCAACTTCCCCCTGCCCCACGAGCGCCCGCCCGGCTGCAACTTCGGCCCGCGCTGCGACTATTTCCAGAAGGGCCGCTGCGACGCCGCAGAGGTGCCGATGGTCCTGGTCCCGGACAGCGACCGGCATGAGACCCGCTGCCTGCGCTGGCAGGAAATCGACTGGACCGCGCCCCCCGCCAAGCGCGAGGTCAAGCAGAAGGCCGAGATCGGCCGCGTTGTCCTGAAGATGGAGGACCTTCGGAAGTATTACTCCGTCTCCGGCGGGGCCTTCGGTGGCGGTGCCAGGAAGGTGGTGAAGGCGAACGAGACGCTCAGCTTCGAGGCCCGCGAAGGCGAGACTCTGGCCATCGTCGGCGAATCCGGCTGCGGCAAGTCGACCTTCGCCAAGGTTCTGATGGGGCTCGAGACGGCGACAAGCGGGTCGATCATGCTGTTCGACGAGAACGTCCAGTCGACCCCGATCCAGAAGCGCAACACCGACACTGTCAGCCAGGTGCAGATGGTGTTCCAGAACCCTTTCGACACGCTGAACCCGTCGATGAGCGTCGGACGCCAGATCATCCGCGCGCTGGAGATCTTCAAGTTCGGCAAGTCCGATGCGGAACGACGTGACCGGATGCTGGAGCTTCTGGACCTGGTCAAGCTGCCCCGCGCCTTCGCCGAGCGGATGCCCCGCCAGCTGTCGGGCGGCCAGAAGCAGCGCGTCGGCATCGCCCGGGCCTTCGCCGGGGGCGCGAAGGTGGTGGTCGCGGACGAGCCCGTCTCGGCGCTGGACGTCAGCGTCCAGGCGGCAGTCACCGATCTTCTGATGGACATCCAGCGCGAGAACCGGACGACGCTGCTGTTCATCAGCCACGACCTTTCCATCGTCCGCTACCTGTCGGACCGGGTCATGGTCATGTACCTGGGTCATGTCGTGGAGATGGGCACGACCGATCAGGTCTTTGCCCCGCCCTATCACCCCTACACCGAGGCGCTTCTCTCTGCCGTGCCGATTGCCGACACCAGGATCATCCGCAAGCGGATCGTGCTGGAAGGCGACATCCCCTCGGCGATGAACCCGCCGCCGGGCTGCCCGTTCCAGACCCGCTGCCGCTGGAAGTCCCAGGTGCCAGGCAACCTGTGCGAGATCGAGGTTCCGCCGGTGCAGGTGCTGGAAGGCGGGCATCAGCTCAAGTGCCACCTCAGCCGCGAAGTGCTGGCCCGGATGGAGCCGGTGATCAAGGTCGCCACCGAATAGGGGATGCGCAGGCGTAGGGTGGGCGATCCGCCCACCTTCCGTCAGCCGAGGATCGCCTTCACGTAATTCTCGGTCTCGGCATAGGGCGGGATGCCGTCATAGGCCTCGACCGCGCCGGGGCCGGCGTTATAGGCCGCCAGGGCCAGTTCCCAGGTCCCGAACTTGTCGAACATCATCCGCAGGTAGCGTGCGCCGCCTTCCAGGTTCGCCACGGGGTCCGAGATGTCCACGCCCAGGATCTCGGCCGTGCCGGGCATCAGCTGGGCCAGCCCGGTCGCGCCCTTGGACGACACCGCCACGACATTCCAGCCGCTTTCCTGCTGCACAAGCCGCAGGAACAGGTCTTCGGGCACGCCATGCTTGCGCGCCTTGGCCTTCGCAACCTCAAGATACTTGCCCCGGTAGCTGCCGCGATAGGCCGGGATCCCTGCGGCGACGTCCGTCTCCTGGCCCTTCTTGTACTTCGGCGTGTGCCGGATCGAGCCGGCGTATTGCTGCTTCAGCTTCCGGTCGATCAGGTCCGACTGTGCCTCGAAGATCGCCGAGCGCGACTTGGTCGAGCCGCTGAAGTTCAAGCCTTCGGCGCCCGCAGGCACGGTGCCGCAGATGATCAGGGCCGACACCGCCAGCTGTCTTGCGATCTTCATGCCGACCTTCACCTGTCCCACGCACCCTTGCTGCATCGGCGGCGACTATAGCCGCTCCGCCCGGATTTTCCAGACCGCAATTCGGTGGCGATCCAGACCTTG
>PNNE01000172.1 GCA_013824055.1 Rhodobacter sp.
TCGTCGAACGAGACCTTGCCGACGCCAGCGTGGATCACGCCGGCCTTTTCGACCTTGAACTGGACTTCGCCGCCCTTGGCACCCTCGACGGCCGTTTTCACGTCCATCGTCACCGTCCCGACCTTCGGGTTCGGCATCAGGTTGCGCGGGCCGAGGATCTTGCCCAGACGGCCGACCAGCGGCATCAGGTCCGGCGTCGCGATGCAACGGTCGAACTCGATCTTGCCGGACTGGATCGTCTCCATCAGGTCTTCCGCACCGACGATGTCGGCGCCGGCGGCACGGGCTTCGTCAGCCTTGGCGCCACGGGCGAAGACGGCGACGCGAACGGTCTTGCCGGTGCCGTTGGGCAGAGCCACGACGCCACGGACCATCTGGTCGGCGTGACGCGGATCGACGCCCAGGTTCATCGCGATCTCGACGGTTTCGTCGAACTTGGCCGAAGCGGCCTGCTTGATCAGTTTCACCGCGTCTTCGACGGTGATGTTCGCCTTGCCCGCGAAGAGTTCGTTCGCCTTGGCGACGCGCTTTGCAACTTTCGTCATGTCGATCAGCCCTTCACTTCGATGCCGCAGGATTGCGCCGACCCGAGGATGATCTTCATCGCGGCCTCGACCGAGTTCGCGTTCAGATCCTTCATCTTGGTCTCGGCGATCTTGCGCAGCTGGGCCGCGGTGATCGAACCGGCAACTTCACGGCCCGGCTTGGCCGACCCCTTGGTCCGGTTGCGCTTGCCGACAGAGGGAAGGCCAGCGGCCTGCTTGATCAGGAACGCGGCCGGAGCCGTCTTCAGCTCAAGGCTGAAGGACTTGTCCTGGTAGTAGGTGATGATGACGGGCGTCGGCGTGCCCGGCGGAAGGTCGGCGGTCTTCGCGTTGAATTCCTTGACGAAGGCCATGATGTTCAAGCCGCGCTGACCCAGCGCCGGACCGACCGGCGGCGAGGGGTTGGCTTGACCCGCTTTCACTTGCAGCTTGAGGCTGCCGATAATCTTCTTGGCCATCTGGCCTCTCCTTTTTCACCGTTGCTCTGCTTCTCGCAGAGGTCCCGGGTCAGGCCCGGGACGGGGTTTAGTGGTCTGGTCCGTCACGCCCCTTGCGGAACGTGCTCGCCTCCCACGCGCTTCCTCAGTTCCCCTTCGAGACCTGAGTGAATTCCAGTTCCACGGGCGTCGCCCGGCCGAAGATCGACACGGTGACCTTCAGGCGGCTGTGCGCCTCGTCCACATCCTCGACCATGCCCGAAAAGCCTTCGAACGGGCCGTCCGTCACTTGCACCGTCTCGCCGATGTCGAAGCGGATCAGGTTGCGCGGGGCTTCCAGACCTTCCTCGACGCGGTTCAGGATCGCGTTCACCTCGGCGTCGCGCATCGGCATCGGCTTGCCCTGGGGACCCAGGAACCCGGTGACGCGGTTGATCGACGAGATCAGGTGATAGCCGCGGTTCGACATTTCCATGTGGACAAGCACATAGCCCGGCATGAAGCGGCGTTCCGAGGTGACCTTCTTGCCACGCCGGACCTCGATGACCTCTTCGGTCGGAACCAGAACCTCGTCGATCTCTTCGCCGAGACCGGCTTCGGCGACGGCGGTCTTGATCTGCTCGGCCACCTTCTTCTCGAAATTCGAGAGAACGCTTACCGAATACCAGCGCTTCGCCATCTTGCCTGCTTCCTTGCTGCCCTGAGCCATTCGGCCCTTTTCGTGATGTCCCGGAACAAAAAACAGCGCGCACCCCGAATCGATGCGCGCCGGTTGTCCCTTTGGTTGGCGCGGGGTCTACCCCCTGCCCGTCGTCAATTCAAGAGGGAAAGCCGGAGCCGGTCCGAAATCAGGCGCCGATGATGTAGGTCAGCGCCGTGCGGATGCCCAGATCCACCAGGCTGAAGAAAGTCGCGGCCAGGGCGGAAAGGATGAAGACCATCAGAGTGGTCAGCAAGGTTTCGCGGCGGGTGGGCCAGACCACCTTGGCGACTTCGGCGCGGACCTGCTGCAAAAACTGAAGGGGGTTCGTAGTGGACATGGGGATTCCGGGACTAGGGTTGCACCGGGAGATACGGGTTTGGGCCGGGGATTTCAAGCGGCACGCGACAGGCAGGCAAGTCCCGGCCGCACCGCCTGTCGCTTCGCACCCCGGGATCGGCAAGGCCACCCGGAACAGCAGGCCCGAACAGCAGAAGCGTCCGGCACCGCAAAGGATGCCGGACGCCAGGCCGCTTCGCCCCCAGGGACATAGGGGATCAGTGGCGGCCGCCGTTACTTCAGGCGGCTGACGATGCCGTCGGCAAAGGCTTCGACCAGACGGGTGTAGGCACCCGAGGAGTCGTTGGACAGCACAAGGAACGAGCCTTCGGGGACCACCACCTTGGCGTTTTCCAGCGAGACGGTCAGCTCATAGCCGTCGGAATTGGAGTTGTCGGTGTCGTCCACGATGGTCACCTGGCCCACCAGAACCGCATCGCCCAGGTTCAGCTCGCGCTCGAAGGCGGTGGCCAGTTCGACTTCGCGGATGTCCACGATGATCTGCGCGCCGTCGATGGCGCCGGTCTCGTCCGGCTTGGCCTCTTCGGTCACCAGCCGCTCGGTGACGCGGGCGGCAATGGCGTTTTCCAGGTCAGCTTCCAGATTGGCCCAGAAGGTGGCCGCCTCGGCGTTGGTGATGGCTGACACATCGACGGTGGCGTCGATCTTGGCGACCTTGTCGACAGCCGCCATGAGCGGGCTGGCCAGAACGGCCATGAGAGCAACGGACGCTGCCGGTTTCGCTTTGAACATGAGTGTCTCCATTTTCCTGCAATGAGGTATCATGAAGAGCAAACGCGCCAGAACCTGCCGGGTTCCCGCAAGGCTCCCACAATGGGCCGGCCGCGACGCTACGTCACTGGTCTTCGTCACTGATGGGAAGGTGGCAGGGGCAGCAGGGCTCGAACCCGCGACCTACGGTTTTGGAGACCGTCGCTCTACCAGCTGAGCTATACCCCTACGCGGAGGCCGAGTTACGGCAGGCGGCGCACGAGGTCAAGGGATTCTCGCAA
>PNNE01000115.1 GCA_013824055.1 Rhodobacter sp.
TCCTGAGGTTGAGGCTCCTGAGGTTCAGGCCTTGGCGGCCTTGGTCGCCTTGGCCCACCAGATCACGTCATCCAGCATCGCTGCGGCCGACGGTGCGATCGAGCTTTCGATGTCGCCAAGATTGCCCGAGCCGCCGAAGCCGGGATGGACCTTGAAGAAGTCGCCGCCACCGATGCGCACGTTGTTGCGGGTCGGGACCATCTGCAGCTCGATGCCGATGTTCTGCAGGTGTCCCAGCGCATTGGCGCCGCCCATCGAGCCATAGGAAACTGCGCCCATCGGCTTTTTCGCCCATTCGACATAGGCCTGGTCCAGCGCGTTCTTCAGCTCGCCGGTGATCGAGCGGTTGTATTCGGCGAGGACGAAGATGTAGCCGTCGTACTCTCCCACCTTCTTCTGCCAGGCAACGGCGGCCGGGTCCTGCGAGGGGGCCCAGGCGTTCGAGGCAACCTCGGCGAAGAACGGCAGCTTGTGGTCGCGCAGGTCGACAACCTCGACGTCGATGTCGCCGCGGGCCTCGGCCTTGGCCTTGATCCAGGCGGTCGGGATGTCGGCAAAGCGGGTCGGACGGGTCGACGACACGATGATCGCGATTTTCGGATTGGCCATTGGACAGGTTCCTTGACTGGGTTGGTGTGCGTTGCCCTTTCTATCTGGTGCCGGGGCGGTGATTGCCAACTCTGTAGGGCCGCGCCGGGTCTGTGCAACTGTGCACGGAAGCGGGCACTGCCTGGCGCGCGCCACGTCCTGCACCGCGCTTTTTGCCAATCTCGCATCTGGCAGAGCGGCGCCCGACGCTTTAGGCTGGCACTCATGCACAAGCCCACCGACAATCCCGCCGATCCCTTCAAGAAAGCCCTGGCCGAGGCCACCCGCACGATGGCGGATGACCCGGACATGTTGGTGACCTATTCGGTCGATCCGGCGGGGATGAACAAGGAGGGCGTGCGCCTGCCGCAAGTCTCGCGCCGGATGACGCGGGACGAGGTGCTGCTGGCGCGCGGGACTGCGGATGCCTTCGCGCTGCGGCGTCGGTATCACGACGACGGGGTGGCCGCGCGCTATGCGCCGACCGGCCCCCTGGCGCGGGACATCTACGACGCGATGGAGAACGCCCGTTGCGAGGCCGTGGGCGCGCGCGACATGCCGGGGACGGCGGGGAACATCGACGCGAAGATCGGCAACGAGGCGGACCGCAAGGGCTATGGCCAGGTGACACAGGCGTCCGAGGTGCCGCTGCCGGTGGCGGCTGGCTACCTTGTGCGCCAGATGGCGACCGGGCGGGCGCTGCCGAAGTCGGCAGAGCATGCGGCGGGCCTGTGGCGCGGCTTCGTCGAGGACCAGGCGGGCGAGACGCTGTCGCATCTTGACCATGTGCTTGCCGACCAGGCGGCCTTTGCGCGGCTGGCGCGGAAGGTGATTGCCGATCTTGGGTACGGCGACCAGCTGGGCGACGACCCCGACGCGCCCGAGGATGCAGGCGACGACCAGGCCGAAGAGGATCGGGATGCGCCCGATTCGGCGGGCGATGAGCAGGACGAGTCCGACGCGACCGAAGCCTCGCCCGAACGGAGCCAGGAGGAACAGCAGGACCAGTCCCAGGCGCAGGTCACGATGGAGGACAGCGCCGACATGGAACAGGGCGACGAGGCAGAGCTGCCCGAGGGTGAAGCCCCTCTGGAGCCGCCACCGCCCGCGCCCTATTCCGACGCTGACCCGAACTACACAGTCTATTCCACTGATTTCGATGAAGAAATCAAGGCCGAGGACCTGGCCGAGCCAGCCGAGCTGGAGCGGCTGCGCGCCTATCTGGACCAGCAGCTTGAGCCGCTGAAAGGCGCGGTGTCGCGCCTGGCCAACAAGTTGCAGCGCCGGCTGCAGGCCCAGCAGAACCGGTCCTGGCTGTTCGATCTTGAGGAAGGCACGTTGGACGCGGGCCGTCTGGCGCGGGTGGTGGCGAACCCGACCACGCCGCTGTCGTTCAAGCAGGAGAAGGACACCGAGTTCCGCGATACCTGCGTGACCTTGCTGCTGGACAACTCTGGCTCGATGCGGGGTCGGCCGATTTCCATCGCGGCGATCTGTGCGGACGTTCTGGCGCGGACGCTGGAGCGCTGTTCGGTCAAGGTCGAGATTCTGGGCTTTACCACGCGGGCCTGGAAGGGCGGGCAAAGCCGCGAGCGGTGGCTGGCGCAGGGGCGGCCGCAGATGCCGGGGCGGCTGAACGACCTGCGGCACATCATCTACAAGTCGGCGGATGCGCCGTGGCGGCGGGTGCGACCGAACCTGGGGCTGATGATGAAAGAGGGGCTCTTGAAGGAGAACATCGACGGCGAGGCGCTGGAATGGGCGCATCGGCGGATGCTGGCGCGGCCCGAGGCGCGGAAGATCATGATGGTGATCTCGGACGGGGCGCCGGTGGACGACTCAACCTTGTCGGTCAACCCCGCGAATTATCTGGAAAAACACCTGCGCGACGTGATCGCGATGGTCGAACGGCGGCGCGCGGTGGAGCTGATCGCCATCGGCATCGGCCATGACGTGACGCGCTATTATCAGCGCGCCGTGACGATCACCGACGTCGAGCAGCTGGCGGGGGCGATGACGGAACAGCTGGCGGGGCTGTTCGAAGTGGACCCGAAGAAACGCGCCCGGGCGCAGGGGATGCGGCGCGCGGGATAAGGGGGCCGTCGGTCCCCCTTCACCCCGCGAGGATCGCTGTGGAAGAGAAAGCAGCTTATGTTTCAAAGCTTTGCGAGCCATGCTTCACCCAACCAGGGGCCACCGCGGCTGGCGGCGTTGCGGGCGCGGCTGCGCGAGATCGGGCTGGCCGGGTTCATCGTGCCCCGGTCGGACGTGCATCAGGGCGAGTATGTCGCCGCGCGGGATGAGCGGTTGCAATGGCTGACGGGGTTCACCGGCTCGGCCGGGTTCTGCATCGTGCTGCCGGATGTGGCGGGGGTGTTCATCGACGGGCGTTACCGGACGCAGGTGAAGGCCCAGGTGGACCTTGCGGCCTACACTCCGGTG
>PNNE01000020.1 GCA_013824055.1 Rhodobacter sp.
CGGCGATGCGGCTGTCGTATGTGTCCTTGACCCCTGCGGTCATGCCGGTCTCGATGATGCCGGGGCGAAGCTCGAAGACGCCGATGCCGTGCGGGGCAAGCCGCAGGGCAAGGGTCTGCGCGGCCATCGCGGCGGCGGCCTTCGAGATGCAGTAGTCGGCCCGCTCGGGG
Source organism: Rhodobacter sp. (assembly GCA_013824055.1). Classification (GTDB taxonomy): domain Bacteria; phylum Pseudomonadota; class Alphaproteobacteria; order Rhodobacterales; family Rhodobacteraceae; genus Tabrizicola. Next base: position 171 of record PNNE01000020.1, read on the forward strand.
CTGGCCATCCGGGCCGAGACCGAGGTGACGAAGGTGATGGATCGGTAATGCGGGCTGGCGCTGGCGAGCATCCGTCTGGCGACAGCTTGCGCCAGGAAGAAGGCCCCGGTCAGGTTGATGCCGAGGATCCAGTTCAGGTTTTCCGGCGAGATGTCGAGCATGTCACCCCGGACCTTTGCAGCCACTCCGGCGTTCTGGATCAGGGCGTCGATGGGACATTGTTGGGCTTCGATCTGATCCAGCAGCGCCGGGATGGCGGCCAAGTTGGAGAGGTCGTGCTGGTAGTAGCGGGCGTCAGGCAGGGATTGCAGGGCGGCCTGGACAGTGGCGTCCTCGGGTGCGGAGCGGGCGGCGATGGCGAGGCGGAAGCCGTTGGCCACAAGGGCCCGGGCGATGCCGAGGCCGATGCCCTGCTGGCCTCCGGTGATGAGCGCGAGGGGTTTCATGGCTGTGCCTTGGCGATGTGGTCGCCCGCGCGCAAGGCAAGGGCGGCGATGGTCAGCGAGGGGTTCACGGCGGCAGAGGTGGGCAGGACCGAGGCGTCGCAGATGTAAAGGTTGTCGAGGTCGTGGGCTTTCAGGTTGGCGTCCACAACAGAAGCCCTGGGGTCCGCTCCCATCCGGTTGGTGCCGCATTGGTGGCTGGGTTTGGACTTGGGGAAACCTCGGGCCAGGGTGATCGGCCAGCCTGCCTTGCGCATGGCTTGCTTCAGGCGCTGGACGAGAAGATCGTGGGCGCGGGTGTTGGTTTTCTTCCAGTCCAGCACGACCTCGCCATTGCGCCACAACACGCGGGAGTCGGGGTTGGGCAGGTCCTCGGACATCGCCATGATGTGGATCGAGTGGTCGGCGATGTGGTGGGACAGCCAGAGGGGAAGGCCTGCCTCGCCCGCAAGGATCGGGCCGGTGATGCGGCCAAGCATCTGGATGTTGCCAAGGGGTTCGCCGTTCGGGCCGCCTGTCAGATAGAAGTCATTGATCTGGATGGTTTTCTCATAGACCGTGCGATTGCGGCGGAAGGGGTTGTAGGCGACCATGCCGGTCAGGTTGTGGTTCATGAAGTTGCGGCCAACCTGGTCGGACGCATTGGCAAGGCCCTGCGGGTGATCCTCGTTCGCCGAGGCGAGGAGCAGGGCAGAGGACAGGATGGCCCCGGCGGCAAGGACGATGACGGGCGCTGACAGGGTCTCGCGGGTGCCGAAGCGGTCGACTTCGACGCCGGTGACGCGGCGGGCGTCAGCGAGCAGGCGGATGGCCCTGGTGGAGGTCTGGAGGGTGACGTTGGGGTGGCTCAACGCCTCGGCCAGGGCGCAGGATTCGGCGTCGGATTTGGCCCCGGTGGTGCAGGGGAAGGCGTCCCAGCCAGTGGGGGCGCGCTTGAGCCAGGCGTCGATGTCGACACCCAATGGCAGGGCGGAGACGTGGAGGCCTTGCGCGGCAAAGGCGGCGCGGAGGCGCTGGATGTCGGGCTCATCCGGGACCGGCGGAAAGGGATAGGGGGCGGAGTGCGGGGGTTCGGTCGGGTCGCCGGCGACGTCGCCCCGGACGCGGTAGAGCGTTTCGGCCTTGGAATACCAGGGTTCAAGGTCCGTGTAAGCGATCGGCCAGCCGGGGGTGGTGCCTTCGATGTGGCGAAGCGGCGCGAAATCCTCGGCCCGGTAGCGCAAGAGCACGGCGCCGTAGAACTTGGTGTTGCCGCCGACACAGGCGTAGTTGCCGGGGTGGAGGGGTTCGCCGGAGATGTCGCGCCAGGTCTCGTTGGGTTTGTAGTGGCCACGCTGGAAGATGGCGGCGGGGTCGCGGGCCTGAGCCGAGTCCCTCAGGCGCTCGCCGCGTTCCAGGATCAGGATGCGGCGGCCGGTGGGGGCCAGGGCAGCGGCGAGGGTGGCCCCGCCCATGCCGGAGCCGATGATGATAAGGTCAGCAATGTGCGGGGCGGGCTGCATTCAGGGGGTGATCCGTTCCTCGGTGGTTGGGTCGAAGGCCACGGCCTTTTCCATGTTCACGGCGAACTCGAATCTCTGGCCGGGAGCGACCGAGGCATCGGCGCGCATCCGGGCGATGCTGTCGCGGCCCGAAAGGGTCATGGTGACGAAGGTGTCAGAGCCTGCGGGTTCGGTGACGGTGACGCGGTTGATCAGGGGCTGGATGTTGCCGGACTTGCGGTCGGCACCTTCGGGGTCGGTGATCGCCTCGGGGCGGATGCCAAGCAGGACGGGCTTGCCAGCCCGGACGGCGAGGTTTGGCTGGCTGAAGCGCAGGCTGCGGGGCGTGCCGTCGGCGTCGGTGATCGCGGCGTGCGGGTAGCCGTTCTCGATCACGACGGTTGCCGGAATGATGTTCATGGCAGGCGAGCCCATGAAGGTGGCGACGAACAGGTTCGCGGGGGTGTCGTAGATCTCTTTCGGGGTGCCAAGCTGCTGGACATGGCCCTTGTTCATCACCGCGATGCGGGTGGACAGGGTCAGCGCCTCGATCTGGTCGTGGGTGACGTAGACGATGGTGGTGCGCAGCTTCTGGTGCAGCTTCTTGATCTCGGTCCGCATGTCGACGCGAAGCTTGGCATCGAGGTTCGAGAGCGGCTCGTCGAACAGGAATACGTCGGGGTTGCGCACCAGCGCCCGGCCCATCGCGACGCGCTGGCGCTGGCCGCCGGACAGCTGGCCGGGCTTGCGGTCCAGAAGCGTCTCGATCTGGAGGAGTTTGGCCACATCGGCCAAGGCGCGGTCACGCTCGGGCTTGGGGACACCGTGCATTTCCAGCCCGAAGGTCATGTTCTGGCCGACGGTCATGTTGGGGTAAAGCGCGTAGCTTTGGAACACCATCGCGATGTTGCGCTTCGATGGATGCACCCCGTT
>PNNE01000192.1 GCA_013824055.1 Rhodobacter sp.
GCCGAGGACCTGGCCGCGCTGAAGGCCCAGATCGCCGAGCGTCTGGAGGCCGAATACAAGGGCGCTGCCCGCGCGGTGCTGAAGCGCTCGCTCTTGGATCAGCTGGACGGCATGGTCAAGTTCGACCTGCCCGCGAACCTGGTCGAGGCGGAAGCGAACCAGATCGCCCATCAGCTGTGGCACGAAGAGCATCCCGAAGTGCAGGGCCACAACCACGGCGCCATCGAGACGACGGACGAGCACAAGAAGCTGGCCGAGCGTCGGGTGCGTCTGGGCCTTCTGCTGGCCGAAATCGGTCGCAAGGCCGAGATCACCGTGACCGATGCCGAGATGACCCAGGCCGTGCTGGCCGCCGCGCGCCAGTATCCGGGCCAGGAACGCCAGTTCTTCGAATTCGTGCAGAAGAACCAGCAGATGCAGCAGCAACTGCGCGCGCCGGTCTTCGAGGACAAGGTCGTCGACCACCTGGTGAGCCTTGCCAAGGTGACCGAGAAGGAAATCTCGAAGGAAAAGCTTCAGAAGGCCGTCGAGGCGCTGGACGAGATGTAATCGGACCCAAGGTCCGACCGGAACGGGGCCGCGCCGATCCTGGCGCGGCCCTTTTCAGTTCAGAAGATGCGCGCGACATCCCCGCCCGTCGCCAGAGTTCCGGCATAAAGTGCCGCCCGGTCCGCCCGCATCGGGTGATAGCGCGCGCCCTGGATGTCGCGGAAGATCCGCTCCAACCCGGTCTTGCGCAGAAAGCCTTCGCCGCCCGCCAGCTCCATCGCCAGGTTTGCCGTCGCCAGGGCGGCCTCGACCACCAGGGCACGGTCCTGCATCACGCGGTTGATGCTGTGCGCCGAGGGTGGTTCTTCGCCGATGGTCTGGACCATATCCCGCAGCGCCAGCCGCGCCGCGTGAAGCCGGGTCTCCATCTCGCCCGTAAGCTGGGCGTTGCGGCGTGCTTCGGGGCGCGCGGTTTCCAGTGCCACGGCACGGTCGCGGGCGGCCTCGGCCAGGCCGGTGTAGACGGCATAGATCAACGGGATGGCGATGGTGCCGATGATATGGAACAGTGGATGCCACTCGCCGGCCTTGCGCTTCAGGGCGATCTTGTCATCGGGGATGACCAGCCCGTCGAGGACGACATCCTGCGACCCGGTCCCGCGCATGCCCATCGCGTTCCAGACCTCGTCCACGCGGACGCCCGGCGCGGTCAGCGGCGCGCCGAAATGCAGGACCATCGGGCCATCGGGCCCGTCCGTCACCGCGGCGGTCATCAGGACAGCCCCCAGCGGCGCGCCAGAGGCAAAGGCCTTGCGGGCGTCGATCCGGTAGCCGCCCTCGACCTTCTCGGCCCGGCCCGCACCCCCCACCCAATCCCCCCCGCCCGAGGACATCAGGACGATGCGCTCGGTCGCGATCCGGCGCAGCAGGGGTTCCACCGCCGCCTTCGCCGCGGGCTGGTTCAGCCAGCGCCAGGCCGGGATTGCGACCTGGTGGCTGTGCATCGCGAAGGCCAGGGCCGTCGCCCCGCAGCCATGCGCCAGACGGCGCAGCATGTCGGCCAGATCGGCGACCGAGGCCCCGCCGCCGCCCAGCTCCACGGGCACCCCGGCCTCGATCAGACCTTCCTCTTTCAGGCGGGCATAGTTCTCTGTTACAAAGGACCCCTCGGCATCGTGGCGGTCGGCGCGGGTGGCGAAGTCCCGTGCAAGACGGTCCGCCTTCTGCGCCAGCGTTTCGGACACGGCCCGGCTGGTCTGTCCGGCAAGATCAGTGGCAAGTGACATTTGGTGCTCCTATGCATTTGGTCCTATCCGGACTGGGGACAGGGTCGATCCAAATGCCCGAGTCGGTCCAGTTCCGGGACTGAACCGCGGGCCAGAGCGAGGATGCGATGACGAACGCCAGCTACGGACAGTTCTGCCCCCTTGCGATGGTGTCCGAGATCCTGTGCACGCGGTGGACGCCGCTGGTCCTGCGCGAGCTGCATTGCGGAAGTGCGCGGTTCAACGATCTGCGGCGGGGCGTGCCGAAGATGTCGCCGGCGCTGTTGTCCAAACGCCTGAAGGAATTGGTTCTGGCCGGCGTGGTCGAGGTGCGCCGCCGCGATGGCAACCCCGAATATCACCTGACGCAAGCCGGGCTGGAACTGCGCCCCCTGGTCGATGCGATGATGCTTTGGGGGCATGTCTGGGTCGAGTCGACTGTGACCCTTTCCAAGCTGGACCCCTCGCTGCTGATGTGGGACATCCGGCGCGGCATCCGCCCCGACCCGCCCGTGCCGCAGCGCCGGACGATACAGTTTCTGTATCCCGAGCTCGTTCCGGCCGATCAGAACTGGTGGCTGGTGGTCGAGGGCGCCGAGGTCGGCCTTTGCTATGTCGATCCGGGCTACGAGATCGACCTTCTGGTGACCGGGTCATTGCGGTCGGTGACTTCGGTCTGGATGGGTCTCAGCCGGTTGTCGCAAGAGGTCGCCGCACGGCAGGTGCAGATCGACGGCGACCCGGCTCTGGCGCGGCAGATGGGGCTCTGGCTGGAAAGCCACCCGATGAACAAGGTGCCGCGCCGGGTGGCCTAGGATCAGGCTGGCAAGCTCTGCGCGCCCGCTGCCGGGCCAGTCCCCCGATCCGGTCCCGCGCAAGAAGAAGCCGCGCCCGGTTGCCCGGACGCGGCTGGCAATTCCCCAAGGGGAAAGGCTTACTCGTCGTTCGCCGCAGCGCCCATTTCGTCGAAAAGCTCGGCGATTTCGAACTCGGCTTCGGCTTCCGCTTCGGCGGCAAGCTCTGCAATCGACTTGCCCGAGGCCTGAAGTTGCGCTTCTTCCACCGAACGGGCGACGTTCAGGCGGATCTTCACGGTGACTTCCGGGTGCAGTTGCACCGAGACGGTGTGCAGGCCCAGGTCCTTGATCGGACGATCCAGGATGATCTGGCCCCGGTGGACGGTGAAGCCCGCCTCGGTCGCCGCTTCCGCCGCGTCGCGCGGGGTGACCGAGCCGTAAAGCGCGCCCGCGTCC
>PNNE01000288.1 GCA_013824055.1 Rhodobacter sp.
CATCATCCGCCAGGCCTGCGCCAAGCTGCGGGTCGAACAGGGCGACGTGCTGGCGCGCGGCAAGATCACCCCGCCGAAGCGGGCCGAGATGAAGACCTCGATGGAGGCCCTGATCCACCACTTCAAGCTTTACACCGAAGGCTTCCACGTGCCCGCCGGCGAGGTCTATGCCGCGGTCGAGGCGCCGAAGGGCGAGTTCGGGGTCTATCTGGTCGCCGACGGGACCAACAAGCCCTACCGCGCCAAGATCCGCGCGCCGGGCTATCTGCACCTGCAGTCGATGGACTGGATCTGCAAGGGCCACCAGCTGGCCGACGTCAGTGCCATCATCGGCACGATGGACATCGTCTTTGGCGAGGTCGACCGCTGATGCCGGACGTGACGATCAACCTGTGGACCCTGATCCTGGGCGCGGCCTCGGGCCTGGCCGGGGTCATGGCTGCCAAGGTGGGAAACCGTCTTGTCATGGGTGCCGTCGCCGGTGGCGCCACCGCCGTAATCCTGACCATCGCCAGGGGATACTTCTAGATCATGCTGCGCCGCCTTCACAAAGACCAACCCGCCGCTTTCGCCTTCACTCCGGCGAACCTGGCCTGGGCCAGGGGCCAGATCTCCAAATACCCCGAGGGCCGTCAGGCCTCGGCGATCATCCCGCTCTTGTGGCGCGCGCAAGAGCAGGAGGGGTGGCTCAGCCGCCCCGCCATCGAGCATGTCGCCGACATGCTGGGCATGGCCTATATCCGGGCGCTGGAAGTGGCGACCTTCTACTTCATGTTCCAGTTGCAGCCGGTGGGCAGCGTGGCGCATGTGCAGATCTGCGGCACGACCTCCTGCATGATCTGCGGGGCCGAGGATCTGGTGGCCGTCGCGAAGGAGCTGATCGCCAAGACCCCCCACACGCTGAGCGCCGATGGCAAGTTCAGCTGGGAAGAGGTCGAATGCATGGGCGCCTGCGCCAATGCCCCCATGGCGCAGATCGGCAAGGATTACTACGAGGACCTGACGCCCGAAAAACTGCGCGAGCTGATCGGGCGGTTCTCCAGGGGCGAGGTTCCGGTGCCCGGTCCGCAGAACGGGCGCTATGCGTCCGAGCCTGCGGGTGGGCTGACCAGCCTCAGGGAGTTCGAGCCGGGCCGCAAGCAGTACAACGCCAGCGTGCAGGCCGCGGTGGACCTGGCGGACACGGTCAAGCGCATCGACGGGACCGAAGTGCCGCTGACGACGCCCTGGCTGGGGTCCTCGCTGGGCAAGCCCGCGGCCGTGACGCCCGCCAGCGGTCGCCCGGCCGAGCCGAAGCCCGGCGCGGGCGCCGTGGCCGATGCCACGGGCGCGACAGTGCAAGAGGCAAAGGCCTCGTCCAGGGGCAAGCCTGCGTCGGACGGAAACGCGCCGAACGCAACGCCGCTTGCAACGCCGCAGGCCAAGGCCTCGGGGCAGGCGGGGGGCATCCGGCCCGCGAGCCTGGCGGCGCCCAGGGACGGCAAGGCGGATGACCTGAAGCTGATCGTGGGGATCGGTCCGAAGCTGGAGGCGCTGTGCAACCGGCTGGGCTTTTTCCATTTCGACCAGATCGCCAACTGGACCGAAGCCGAGGTCGCCTGGGTCGACGAGAACCTGGAAGGCTTCAAGGGCCGCGTGACCCGTGACAAATGGGTGGTGCAGGCCAGGATCCTTGCGGCGGGCGGCTCGGTGGCCGAGGCGGAAGCGGCGGCGAAGGCGTAGGCGTAGGACGGCGGCAGGTGGTTTGGTTGCGGGGTGAAGCGGCATGAAGGTCGGCGACGACGACACGACGATCGGCACGGGTGGCTGGGTCCTGGTGGTTCTCTCCGGGCTCGTCACCTTTGCCGTGTTGCGTGGCTGGCTGTATTACCTTGTCCTTCCGGCGGGGCTGTTCTCGGTCGCCATCGCGCTGATCGTGCTGCTGGTGCTGCACCGGCTGGCCGCGGCGGTGAACCGCTACGATGACCAGGAAGAGGCTCGCCGCGTGCGCAAGGTGGTGCCTGCGACGTCGGATGTCGGTGTGCGGATCGGCGGGACCGATGCCGCGCCCGTGGCCAGGGCGACGCCGGCGCGGGCCGAGGGAGTTGTGGTGCCGCAACGGCCTTCCTCGGTGGTGACGCCGCTGGCGCGCCTTGATGCCGCACCGACGATCCTGCCGCCAGCTCCAAGCGAGCCGGCCCCCGCCGAGGTTCCGATGCCGAAGGTGGCGGCAAAGGCCGGAGCAAAGACCGGAGCAAAGGCTGGGGCAAAGGCTGGGGCAAAGGCTGGGGCAAAGGCGGTTGCCGAGCCGAAGCCGAAGGCGACGAAAGCCAAGGCCGAAAGCCCGGCAGACAGCGCGACCGGGGCGAAACCCAAGGCCGAGAAGAAACCCAAGGCCCCGAAGGCCGCGCCGCAGGGTCTGGTCCGGCTGCAGGCGCCCCGCAAGGGCAAGCCCGACGACCTGCAAGAGATCGAGGGCATCGGCCCGGCGCTGGAGAAGCTGGTGAACAGCCTGGGCTTTTACCACTTCGACCAGATTGCCGCCTGGACCGAGGCCGACGTGGCCCTGGTCGACGACGAGATGAAGACGTTCAAGGGCCGCATCGCCCGCGACAAGTGGGTGGAGCAGGCAAGGATCATCGTCAGCGAGGGGCTCGAGGCGTTCCGCGAACGCGCCAGGGCCAATGACTACTGAAGCCACCGGCGGCCCGGCACGGGCTGCTGCAACGGGAGTGACATGGAATGCGTAGAGCAGAGAATGTGAATGCCCCCTCGCTTGGTGGCTGGGTTCTGGCAGCGACTGCCGGGATTGTCGCCTTCGCGGCGCTGATCGTCGTGGGGGATTTCGACCTGACCCCGGCTGCGGCCATCGCCGCTGTGCTGACCGTCGTCGTCGGACTGATCGTCGGGATGCCCTTGTCCGCTGCGCCCGCGCAAAGTGCCATGCCCGCAGCCGGCTCGCAGTCGGCGGCCCC
>PNNE01000344.1 GCA_013824055.1 Rhodobacter sp.
GACGCCTACGGACGCGCGCTGCACATCTGATGCGGTCGCTGAACCGGGTTGTCATGCAGAAGGCCAGCCGGGACTGGATCACCAGTCTTGGCCCCGAAACTCTGGACGTCCTGGAGCTTTCGGGAAAATGGGGACAATCCTTCCCGTTTCGCAGCTATCGTTTCGTGAACCGCTGGAAATTCGACCCCTGCAAGGGGCCGCTGCTGGATGACGACGGCAAGGTTGTCCGCTTCGACCTGATCATGGCCAACCAGGTGTGGGAACATGTCGACCGACCCTATGCCGCCACCCGCAACATCTACCGGATGCTGCGCTCGGGCGGCTGGTTCTGGGTCGCGGTGCCGTTCTTCGCCCCGTTCCACGGCGCCCCGGTGGACTGTTCGCGCTGGACGGCGCGGGGGCTGAAGAACCTGCTGATCGAGGGCGGTTTCGAGGCGGACCGCGTGCAGTCGCACCAATGGGGCAACCGGCACGTTGCCGCGCGCAACCTTGAAGTGCCCTGGCCGCCCGCCTTGCGCGACGATGACGACCTGACCAACGACCCCGACTTCCCCGTCGTGACCTGGGCTATGGCGCAGAAGGACTGATCAGCGGGACGCTATCAGTAGTCGGCCTGCATCCCGCAACTGCCCAGCCGGTCGCCCAGCATCCGCGTCAGCAGGGCGTCGCGCGCAAGGCCGGCCGCTTGCAGGAACTGGCGCCTGAACCTGGTAGGCCTCGGCCTCCAGCGCCGCCGGGCAGCGTGCGCGCCGGTCCGCGCCTGCGGCAAACTGCGCGGCATGGATCAGCTCGTGCAAGAGGAAGCTTTGCCCATAGGCCGTGGTCAGGTCCAGGTCGGGGGCCAGCTCGATCCGTCCGGTGTCGGGGAAATAGGCCCCGGCCTGCGACCGAAGCCCGGCATTGCTTCCCAAAAGTGAAAAGCCGATCTCGGGGCAGGGGACCGCAGCGTAGTCCGTGCTGGCGACGAGGGTCCGGTTCAGCTCTGCCACCAGCGGGCAAAGCGCATCGGCCTGGACCGGAAGGCCGGTCCCGATCATGACAAGAGCCAGTGCTGCGGCGCGAGTCGTCATGAAATCCATGCTGAACTGTCACAGCAACTTTGCAAGTCTGACATGAAGATGTGCAGTCACGTTCTGGTGCTGCGTCACCTGGCAAGAACACCGGTGTCAAGAAACCCGGATCGTCCGCAAGCAACGGGTTGAAATCATTGCAGGATGCGGGATTGTCCGCTGTGGACACCCCCTCTGGCATCCCGGCCGCGATCCGGCTAGGACTTCTTCATGCGCCCGCTGCCCCCCATGCTGCTTGTCCTCCTCCTCTGGGCCGCCGGTCTTGGTGCCGCCGCCCAGTTCGGCAAGATCTCGATCCTGTATGAGCCGCTCCGCGCCAGCTATGGTGGGAACGGAGAGGTCGCGCTTGGCCTCGTCGTGTCGATCGTCGGCATGGTCGGCCTGATCTTCGGCACCACCGCCGGGCTGCTGGTCGCCCGCATCGGCCCCCGCCGCGCCATCGTGGCGGCGCTGGCTGCCGGGGCCGCGATGTCCGCGCTGCAAAGCCTGCTGCCCGCCTACCCGCTGATGCTGGCCAGCCGGATCGTCGAGGGCGCCAGCCACCTTGCCATCGTCGTCGTCGGCCCCACGATGATCGCCGCCCTTGCCCCCGAGGCGCGCCGCCCGCTGGCCATGACCCTCTGGTCCAGTTTCTTCGGCGTGACCTACACGATCCTGGCCCTGATCGGCCCGCATGCGACGCCCACCGGCCTGTTTCTTGGCCACGCCGGTTACATGGCCGCCCTCGCCGCGATCCTGGCCCTGACCCTGCCGCCCGATCCGCGCGGCCAGGCGCTGCCGATGGGCAACCTTCTGGCCCAGCACGCGGCCATCTACCTTTCGCCGCGCCTTTCCGCCCCGGCGATGGGGTTTTGCTGCTACACCTTCCTTTACGTCGCCGTCCTGACCCTGCTTCCACCCCAGACGCCCGAGACCCACCGCGCCCTGATCGCCGCCGGGATGCCGCTTGTCTCCATCGCGGTCTCGCTGACCCTGGGCGTGCTGCTTCTGGGACGGATGTCGGCGGTGCGCCTGGTCCAGACGGGCTATCTGGTGGCGATCCCGGGCTTTCTGATCCTGTGGGCCTTCTGGGGGCAGGGCGCGGGCATGGTCGCAGGAGGGTTCATCTTGTCCGGCGCTCTGGGCATCGTCCAGGGCGCAAGCTTCGCCGCGATCCCCGAGCTGAACGCGACCCCGGACGACCGCGCCCGTGCGGCCGGGGCGGTGGCGCAACTGGGCAACCTGGGGACGACCACCGGCACCCCGGTCCTTGCGGCGCTTCTGGCGGTTTCGGGGGCGTCTGGCCTTGCCCTTGCCGCGATCACGCTTTGCGCGATTGGCATTGCGCTGCACAGCCTGCAGGCCCGCCGCCGCATGCGTCAGGCAGATTGACGCGCGTTCACTTTCCGTTCACAGATTCTGGTTGGAGACTCGCCCGCAACGTCCTATCTGTTGCGGCGGCATCCGGGGGTTCAGCATGGCCGAGCAGAAGTTCATCGAGGTGCGCGGCGCGCGCGAGCACAATCTGAAGTCGGTGGATGTCAGCATCCCGCGCGACCGGCTGGTGGTGATCACCGGGCTGTCGGGGTCGGGGAAATCCTCGCTCGCCTTCGACACGATCTATGCCGAGGGCCAGCGGCGCTATGTCGAATCGCTGTCGGCCTATGCGCGGCAGTTCCTTGACATGATGGGCAAGCCGGATGTCGATCATATCTCGGGCCTGTCGCCCGCCATTTCCATCGAGCAGAAGACGACCTCGAAGAACCCGCGCTCGACCGTCGGGACGGTGACGGAAATCTACGACTACCTGCGCCTGTTGTTCGCGCGCGTCGGCACCCCCTATTCCCCCGCCACCGGCCTGCCGATCACCGCGATGCAGGTGCAGGACATGGTCGATGC
>PNNE01000056.1 GCA_013824055.1 Rhodobacter sp.
TTCACCCACCGCGAGCCTTTGGGCGTGGTGGCGGCGGTGGTGCCGTGGAACTCGCAGCTGTTCCTGTCGGCGGTGAAGCTGGGGCCGGCGCTGGCGGCAGGCAATACCGTGGTGCTGAAGGTCTCCGAACACGCCTCGGTGCCGATGCTGGACTTCGGGCGGCTGATCGAGGCGGCGGGGTTTCCGGCGGGGGTGGTGAACATCATCTCGGGGCATGGCGAGGTGGGGCGGGTGCTGACCTCGCATCCGCTGGTGGCGCGGATTGCGTTTACCGGCGGGCCGGACGCGGCGCGGCATGTCGTGCGGAACTCGGCCGAGAATTTCGCCGAGGTCTCGCTGGAACTGGGGGGCAAGTCGCCCTTCGTGGTGTTCGAGGATGCCGACCTGGACAGCGCGGTCAACGGCTGCGTGGCGGGAATCTTCGGGGCGACGGGGCAAAGCTGCGTGGCGGGGTCCCGGTTGATCGTGCATGAGGCCGTGGCCGAGGAGTTCCTGGCGCGGCTGGTGGCGGCGGCCAGGGCGATCCGCATCGGCGACCCGCTGGACGACGCGACCCAGATGGGGCCGCTGTGCACCTTAGGACAGGTGCGGCACATCGAGGCGCAGGTGGCCTTGGCGGTGACGGAAGGGGCGAAGGTCCTGACCGGCGGCAGGCAGCCCGCGCTTGGGGGAACCTACTATGAGCCGACGATCATCGACTGCCCCTCGCCTGACCTGACCATCGTGGATACCGAGCTGTTCGGGCCGGTCCTGTCGGTCCTGCGCTTCAGGGACGAGGCGGAGGCCGTCGCGCTGGCGAACCGCTCGCAGCATGGTCTGGCGGCAGGGGTCTTCACGCTGAACGGCGCGAGGGCCATGCGGGTGGCGAAGGCGATCCGGGCCGGGATCGTCTGGGTCAACACCTACCGCGCGGTGTCACCCATCGCGGCCTTTGGCGGCGTCAAAGGGTCGGGCTACGGTCGCGAGAGCGGGTTTCAGGCCCTGTACGACTACACCCGGCCCAAGACGATCTGGGTCAACACCTCATCCGAGCCCATCGCCAACCCTTTCGTGATGCGCTGAGTCAAGGAGAATGAAATGAAATTTCATCTGGCGATCAACATGGAGCGGATCGACGATACGCTCGACATGAAGGACGTGGCCCGGCACACGCTGGAGATGGTGCAGATGGCCGACCAGGGCGGCTTTCGCATCGCCTGGGCGGCCGAGCATCACGCGCTGGAGATGACCATCGCGCCGAACCCGTTTTCCATCCTGACCTGGTGGGCCGGGCACACCAGCGACATCCGCCTGGGCACGGCGGTGATCGCGGCACCCTACTGGCACCCGATCAGGGCGGCAGGCGAGGCGGCGTTTGTCGACCTCATCTCGGGCGGGCGGCTGGAGTTCGGCATCGGCTCGGGCGCCTATCAGCGCGAGTTCGACCGGATGCGGCCCGGGCTGAAGCAGACCGACGCCTGGCGGTACATGCAGGAAATGCTGCCGGTGATCCGGGCTTTGTGGCAGGGCGATCATGCGCATGAGGGGGAACACTGGTCGTTCCCCGCCTCGACCTCCTGCCCGAAGCCCTTGCAGAAGGAGGTGCCGGTCTGGGTCGCCGCCCGCGCGCCGATCACCTATGACTATGCGGTCAAGCATGGCTGCAACATCCAGTCCTGGCCGCTGACCCGCGACATGGGCGAGGCGCAGGCCTACATGGACCGGATGGCCGAGGCGCTGGCTGCGAACCCCGGCAAGAAGCGGCCCGTCATGGCGATGATGCGGCACACGGCGCTGTATGACCGGAAAGAGGACTGGATGGTCCCGGTCCGCGCCGCGCAGCGGCAGTTGTCGCAATTCGAGAACCTGTTCAAGAACATGGGCGATGTGGAAAATGGCTTTCCGAAGCCGATCCCCTTCGATCAGCTGGGGAACCGGGCGGAATATGACCCCGAGATGCTGAGCCGGAACCTGATGTTCGGCACGCCCGACGAGGTGATCGCCAAGCTGAAGGACTACGAGGCGATCGGGGTGGACGAATTCATCTACTACGCAAGTCTTGGTCTGGGGTTGAAAGAGCAGAAGCGGTCGATGGAGCTGTTCTGCAGGCACGTCATCCCGGCCTTCGCCTGACGGGCCGCTCGTCGTGCGCCTTCGGCTTCTCCTCGCCGGGTCCCGCCGACGAGGAGACGAAGTCGAACGAGGAGGCCCCGTCCGAGGAGGCCCCGTCGCGGACGGAGCGGGTGGTGCGCTGGCGCAGCGTCTCGATATAGGCGCTGAGGGTGCCGGGCCAGGACGGTGTCGCCTCGGACGGTGCCCAGCCCTGGCGGTAGTCGCTGGGGCGGCGGTCGAAGCATTTGCGGAAGGCGCTGGCGAAGTGGCTGAGCGCGTTGAAGCCGGTGGCGGTGGCGATCTCGCGGACGGTCAGCCTGGTGGCGATCAAGAGGACGCGGGCGTGTTGCAGCCGGACGAGGGTGCCGAACTGGACGATGGAACAGCCAAGGCCCTTGTGGAACTGGCGTTCGAGCTGGCGTTGCGACAGGCCCAGTCGGCGGGCGATCTCGGGCACCGGAAGGGGGTCGGCGATGTTCGCTTCGATCAGGGCGATGGCCTTCCGCAGCGTCGGCGAGAACTGGTCGGTCCCCTGGCCAAGGCTGCGGCGCTGCGGGGCCTCGGGCTGGCGGATCGGCTGGTGGAGCATCTGGTCGGCGACCTCGTTTGCCATGCCTTCGCCGTGGTGGCGGGCGATCTGGCGCAGCATGAAGTCCGCCCCGCCAAGCCCTCCGGCGCAGGAGAGGATCGGGCCGTCCAGGGTGTAGAGCTGTTCGAGAAGCGGGACGTCGGGGTAGCGTTCCTGAAAGCCGGGGGCCCAGGACCAGTGGGTGGCGATGG
>PNNE01000264.1 GCA_013824055.1 Rhodobacter sp.
CTTCGGGTCGGGCAGGATCGGGTCGGGCAGGATCGGGTCGGGCGGGTCAGCGGCATCCTCGGTTCTGCCTGCACGGCGGCCGCATCGCGCCTGCCCGCGGGCAAGGCTGTCCGGGCCCCGACCGGGCCCCGACCGGGCCCCGGCCGGGCGCCGATCGGGCCCCGACCGTGACAGCGCCGCGCGGGAGGTCCTAGCCGCCGCAGGGCCAGGCGGCGGTTTCGGCGGGGATCGCGGGGTGGCGCATGACCGTTCCGGGGGCGATTCCCAGCTTTTCGGCAAGGCCCGCGTTGATTTCCAGCACGAACTGCACGCCCTCGCCGCCGTCGATGGGCGTCAGGTCGCCGGGAACCGCACCCGCATGGACGCGGGTGACGGTGCCGGTCGCGTCGGCGAAGATCATGTCCAGCGGGATCAGCGTGTTCTTCATCCAGAAACTGACCCGACGCGGTGCCTCATAGACGAAAAGCATCCCCGACGCGGCGGCAAGCTCGGTCCGGAACATCAGTCCCTGCGCCCGTTCCTCGCCATCATCGGCGACCTCGACGGCAAAGCTTTCGCGGCCGCCCGCCCAGCGCAAGTCCACCCGGTCCGCAGAACAGACGGCCTCGGCCCAGGCAGCGCCGGGCAAGAGGGCGGCAAGGACGAGGGCCCGCAGCACCTTCATGGATGCTCGCGCGCGGCGGCTTCCCAGGACACGACCTGGATGGCCATCCGGCCGCGCTTGCCTTCGATGATGCGCAACGCCACGGCCTCGCCGGCCGCAAGGTCGGCAAAGCCCGAGACGCGCAGCACCTCGGCATGGATGAACACGTCCTCGGGCTTGCCGAAGACATTGGCAAAGCCGAAGCCCTTGCCCTTGTCGAACCACTTCACGCGTGCAGGTTCCAGGGCCAGGGCAAGGATGTCCTCGCTGACCATCTGGGCCGCATCCTCGCCAAAGGGCACAACGACGCCTTCCGGCGGATCGATGCGAAGCACTTCAACGGCTTGCACGCCGCGCTGTGTCCTTTGAACACGGACCTCTATACCTGCACCATCTGCTACCGACCCCTGCCCGAAGTTCCGAAGAACGTTCGCGTGCAAGAGTATATCTGCATCCGTCTGGTCTGAAACGATGAAACCGAAACCCTTGGAAGGATCAAACCACTTAACGCGACCATGCACGATCTGCATGACCTCATCTTCTTCCGACATTTACAGAGCCTTCTCCCCAGAATGAGCCCTAAGGCGGACAGATGGGGCGAAAGTTAACCGGGGATCAAGGGCAAATGCGCCAGTTCGTTGCATAAAATCCGACAAGTGCCGGAAACCTAGGGATTCAATCTTGTGACACTCCAGTCGTCGGAAACCCCCGTGCGATACCAGCGAAAGCGGTCGTGCAACCGGAACGCGCCGTCTGCCCAGAATTCGATCTCGACCGGTCGAATCCGGAAACCGCCCCAGAACGGCGGGCGCGGCGGATTCGGCCCCTTGGTCACCGCGAGCTTCGCCGCCGTGGCCATCAGCGCCTCACGCGAGGTCAGGGGTTGCGACTGCTGGCTGGCCCAGGCGCCGATGCGGGACTTCAGGCTGCGGCTGGTGAAATACTCGTCGGCCTTGGGGCCCTCCTCGCGGGTGACGGTGCCGCGGACGCGGATCTGGCGGCGCAAGGATTTCCAGTGCAGCACAAAGGCGGCCTTGCCGGCGGACTCGATCTCCTGGCCCTTCTTCGAGGTGTAGTTGGTATAGAAGACGAAGGCACCGCCGCCCTCGCCTTCGGTCTCGATTTCCTTGAGCAGCACCATGCGGACATTGGGCAGGCCCTGGTCGTCCACGGTGGCCAGCGCGATGGCGTTCGGGTCGTTCGGCTCGGTCGCCTCGGCCTCGGTCAGCCAGGACTGGGCCAGCACGAAGGGGTCGCTGCCCGCGAAGATGCCTGTGCGGTCCATGATTGCTCCTTGCCCTGGCGCCAAGGACCTGCCTTGAAGGGCGGCCCCGCTTCGCCTACACGTCATAGTCAACGAAAAATGGGCTAGGGGTCAGGAATGTCAACCGGACTGATGCAGGGCAAGCGCGGCCTGATCATGGGGCTTGCGAACGACAAGTCGATTGCCTGGGGCATCGCCCAGGCCGTGGCGGCCCAGGGGGCGGAACTTGCGTTCAGCTACCAGGGCGAGGCGCTGAAGAAACGGGTCGAGCCCCTGGCGGCCAGCCTGGGCAAGCCGATGCTCTACGAATGCGACGTCGCCAGCGACGCCAGCATCGACGCGCTTTTCACCGGGCTGAAGGCCGAATGGGGGCAGATCGACTTTCTGGTCCATGCCATCGGGTTCGCCGACAAGAACGAGCTGCGGGGCCGCTACGTGGACACGTCCCGCGCCGGGTTCGCGCTGGCGATGGACATCTCGGTCTACAGCTTCACCGCCGTCTGCCAGCGCGCGGCGGCGATGATGGGGCCGGGCGGCAGCCTGCTGACTTTGACCTACTTCGGCGCGGAAAAGGTCATGCCGCATTACAACGTGATGGGCGTGGCGAAGGCCGGGCTTGAGGCTTCGGTGAAGTACCTGGCCGAGGATCTGGGCAAGGACGGCATCCGGGTCAACGCGATCTCGGCAGGGCCGATCAAGACGCTGGCCGCCAGCGGGATCGGCGATTTCCGCTACATCATGCGCTGGAACGAGCTGAACTCGCCGCTGCGCCGCAACGTGACCCAGGAAGAGGTCGGCAAGGCCGCGCTCTACCTTCTTTCCGACCTCGGGTCGGGGACGACGGGCGAGAACCTGCATGTCGATGCGGGCTACCATGTCGTCGGCATGAAGGCGATCGACGCGCCCGACATCGACATCGTCTCCGGCAAGAAGGA
>PNNE01000316.1 GCA_013824055.1 Rhodobacter sp.
GGATGGGCGGCACGACGATCCTGTCCGAGACGCCGGAAATCTACGGGGCCGAGCATCTTCTGACCCGCCGCGCCACCAGCCCCGACATCGGCGAAAAGCTGATCGAGCGCATCAAGTGGTGGGAAACCTACACTGCGATCAACGGCGGCGAGATGGACAACAACCCCAGCCCCGGCAACAAGCGCGGTGGCCTCACGACGATCCTGGAAAAGTCGCTGGGTGCCGTGGCCAAGGGCGGCACAGCGCCCTTGAGCGGCGTCTACAAGTTCGCCGAGCCGATCACCGCGCCGGGTTTCGTCTACATGGACAGCCCCGGCTATGACCCTTGCAGCGTCACCGGCCAGATCGCCAGCGGGGCCACGATGATCGTCTTCACCACCGGGCGCGGGTCGGTGTCGGGCTACAAGCCCAGCCCCTGCATCAAGCTGGCGACCAACACCGAGATGTATCAGCGGATGGCCGAGGACATGGACATCAACTGCGGCGACATCATCGACGGGGTGTCGATCGAGACCAAGGGCGCAGAGATTCTGGAGAAGATCATCGCCGTCGCCTCGGGCGAGCGGACCTTTTCGGAACAGCTGGGCTTCGGCGGGGCAGAGTTCGTGCCCTGGCAGATCGGCGCGGTCATGTGAGCCGGTAGAAGGCGCGGGCGGTGTCGCGGAAGATCTGGCGCTGCTCGGTCAGGGACAGGTCGCGGATCAGGTCATCCACCAGCGCCACCCAGGCCGGATAGGTGATCTCCAGAGTCGAGACGGGCCAGTCGCCGCCGAACATGATGCGCGACGGGCCGAAGGCCTGCAGTGCCACGTCCATGTAGGGGCGGAGCGTCTCTGGCGTCCAGTCGGTGCCGGCCTCTGTGGCGACGCCGGACAGCTTGCAGACCACGTTCTCGCGCTTTGCCAACTTTTGCATCTGGTCGGCCCAGGGTTGCATCAGGCCCGCTGCAATGCCGGGCTTGGCGATGTGGTCCAGGACCATCGGCACGTTGGGGCAGGCATCGGCAAGACCGATGGTGGCCTGCAACTGGGGATGCTTGAGGCAAAGGTCGAACGACAGCCCGTAGTCGGCCAGCGCCCGCACGCCGGTCACGAAATCGGGCCGCAGGCAGAAGGCCGGATCGGGTTCGTCCTGGTAGATGCGGCGGATGCCCCGGACCTTGTCCGTCGCGGCCAGACGCTCCAGATCGGCGCGGGCGGCGTCGCCGGTCTGCAGCGGCGCGTTGCAGACCATCGCGGCGATGCGTGGCTCTTGCCTGGCCCAGGCCAGGACCAGCTGCGCCTCGTCATGGGCCTGGTGCGGCGCGGCATCACATTCCAGGAACACCAGGGCCTCGATGGCCGTTCCGGCGCTGGCGGCCCGGAAATCGGCGGGCAGGAAGGCCCGGTCCAGCGGGGGGAAGAGCCAGGGATAGTCCAGGCGCTGCGGGTCCCAGAGGTGCAGGTGGCTGTCAATGATCGGGAAGCTGGGCATCCGGGTCTCTTGCGGTGGTGTCCGGCGATCCTACACCGGAGCGGCCCCCTGGGAACAGCTTGCGCTTTGGCCTGGCCCCCGTAACCTGAGGCCAGAGCGAACGGAGCCTGATGTGACCCCCACTGCCCTTGTCGTAGGCTCGCTGCACCATGACATCATGGTCGAGGCCGACCACCTGCCCCGCCGGGACGAGACTGCCACCGGACGGCGCTGGTATCCGAAGTTCGGCGGCAAGGGCGGCAACCAGGCCGTCGCGGTGGCGCGGGCCGGGGTCGCCTGCCGGATGCTGGGCGCGGTCGGGACTGACGGGTTCGGCCAGTTTCTGCGCGAGCGATTGCGGGCCGGGGGGGTGGACGACCGCTTTGTGGCGACGCTGGCGGATGTCGGCTCGGGGATGAGTGTGGCGATCCAGGACCGCAGCGGCGACTATGCCGCCACCATCGTCTCGGGCGCGAACCTGAGGATCGACGCGGCGGCGCTGCAGGACCCGGCCCTGTGGCAGGATGTCGGGCTGCTGATCTTGCAGAACGAGGTGGCCGAGGACCTGAACCTGACCGCCGCGACCAAGGCCAGAAGTCGGGGGGTGCGCACGCTGCTGAATGCCGCCCCGGCGCGTGCGCTGCCCGAGGCGCTGGTGCCGCTGGTCGATCTGCTGGTCGTCAACGCCGTCGAGGCCGAGATGATGGGCGCGGGCATTGTGGCCGACCTAGCCGGCGCCGCCGCTGCGGCCCGCCTGCTGTCCGACCGCTTCGGCAGCGTCATCGTCACGGCGGGAAGCCTGGGGCTGGCAGCGGTGACACCCGAGGACGGGGTTTTCACCGTGGCTGCGCAGAAGGTGCAGGCTGTTTCCAGCCACGGCGCGGGCGACGCCTTCGTCGGCACGCTGGGCGCGGGCCTTGCGCGCGGCACCCCGGTCCGCGCCGCCGTCGAGGCAGCCTCGCGCGCCGCCGCCCGGCATGTCAGCGGGGGCGACTGAGGCGGCAGGTTTTCGCCTTGCCGACAGGATCGAGGTCAGCCGCGAAGCGGTTGACCGCCAGGCCCCGCTGCTGGCGCAGGTTCAGGTGCAGCTGGAGGGGGGGCAGGCGTCGCGGGTCTGCGACGGGGCCACGCCGCACGGGCAGGCGGTTCGGCTGGGACCTGCGACCGGGCTGATCCCTTGACCCGTCAGGACCAAAGCCGGTATTGCCGCGCCTTGTTGCGCAGGAAGGGCAGGCCGCGGTCCAGCACGACATCGCGGCTTTCGGCCACCGGCCGCCAGACCGACAGGCCGAAGGCCATCTCGGGTGGCATGTCGATGAAGCTTTCCATCGCCATCCCGCCGGTAAAGCCCACCGCCTGCAACGCGCCGAAAACCTCGTTCCAG
>PNNE01000125.1 GCA_013824055.1 Rhodobacter sp.
TGCCGGGATCGGCTCACCGATCACCGGGCGGGTCGGCTTGAAGAGACAGCGTTTGATCTCGTACAGCAGCAATCCCTGCCGGATCGTGTCGCTGACCTTGTTGGCAATCAGGAACGTGCGTGAATTCTGGCCGGGGAAGTAGACCGGCAGGATCGTCGCACCCGTGGACTTGACGATCTTGTGGGTGAAGACGTTCCACTCGCCCTCGACCGCCGGGCCCCACCAGCCGGGGCTCATCGCGACCTTGCCGGCGGGAAACAGGATGATCACCCCCCCGGCCTTGAGGTGCGCCATCGTCTCGTCCCGCATCTGCAGGCCCAGCTCGCGCGCGTTGTCCTCGTGCGGGAAGGGGACGGGGATCATGAACTCTTCGACTTCGGGGATGCCGGTCAAGAGCGAGCGGGTCAGGATCTTGAAGTCGGACCGCACGCGGTTGACCATCTCGGCCAGCACCATGCCGTCCACCAGACCCGAGGGGTGGTTCGAACAGACGACCAGTGGGCCGGTCTTCGGGATCAGCGCGATCTCTTCCGGCGGGGTCTGGATCGTGATGCCCATGTGGCGGATCGCCTTGGGCCAGAACGGCGCGCCGTGCGGGGCGCCGGATCTTTCAAAGCTGCGGATCAGGCGCAGAAGCTGGACCTTGGCGGTCAGCCATTCCAGCGCGCGGATCGTGCCGGCCTTCCACGGATTCTTGAACGTCCCGGCATAGGACAGCCGCCGCATGTCGTACTGGCGGTCAGCCCGACCGGCCGCAGACGACGGCGTCTCGGTGGCGATCTGGCTTTGGTCTGTCACTAAGCGGCTATCCCCGGCAGTGCCCGGCACGCGCCGGGATATCTCTGCTCAATAATCCTCTCCGAAGCGGGCCGCAACCAGCGCTTCCAGAGCATCGGCGAGTTTCTCCGCTTCATCCCCGCTGGTCGTCACGTCAATCGTCGTCCCGCGTGAGGCGCCCAGCATCAGAAGGCCCATGATCGAATCGCCCGCAACTTCCATCCCGTCCTTCGTCACCGAGGCGCGGGCCTCGTGCGCCTCGACCACTTCGACGAATTTGGCACTCGCGCGGGCGTGCAGGCCCTTTTCGTTGACGATCCTGAGGGTTCGGCTGGTCATTGCTGTTTCTCAGGCCCCACCGCCGAGGTCGAGGCTGTTGATGTACTTGCGCCCGGCGTCCAGTGCGGCTGCCACAGCCTCAGGAACACCCAGATCGCGCGACTTGGCAAGCTTGATCAGCATCGGCAGGTTCGCACCGTACAGGATGCGGCGGCCACTGGTCGCGCAGGCCGGCAGCGACAGGTTCGAGGGCGAGCCGCCGAACATGTCGGTCACCAGCACCACCCCATGCCCGGTGTCGACGGCATCGGCGGCATCACAGATCTCCGCCTGCTTGGCGCTGCGGTCGTGGTCATCCTCGATCGAGATCGCGCGGACCCCGTCCTGGCGGCCGACGACATGCTCCACCGCAAGGAGATATTCCCGCGCCAGACCGCCATGTGCCACGATCACGATACCGATCAAGCGCCTGCCACCTTCATTGCCTGGGGATCATGGACCGCAGCCTTGCGTTCCAGTTCCCGGTGCCGTTTTGACACCGGCCAGCCCGCCTCTGCAAGCGCCTTACCGACCATTTCGACCATCGCGACCGACCGATGTTGCCCTCCGGTGCAGCCAAAGCCGATGGCGAGATGCGCCTTGCCCTCGTCCAGGTGGGCCGGAAGCAGAAAGACGAGCAGATCGCTCACCCTGCGGAAGAAATCGTCAAACCGCGGATCGGCGCGGACGAAGGCTTCGACCGCCGGATCGCGGCCGTCAAGCGGGCGCAGGGCGGGCTGCCAGTGGGGATTCGCCAGGAACCGGCAGTCGAAGATCATGTCCACCCCGCGCGGGGTCCCGCGCTTGTAGCTGAAGGACTGGACCGAAACCGACAGCCGCCCCGATGGCGTGATGTCGAAGATCGCCGCCAGCTCGGCCTTGAGGTCGTGCTGCGTCAGGTCCGTCGTGTCGATCAGGTGGTCGGCCCGGACGCGGATCGGGGCAAGAAGGTCGATCTCGCGCTCGATCCCCTGCGCCGGGGTCTCGTTCGGGGCCAGCGGGTGGCGGCGACGGGTTTCGGAATAGCGCTGGATCAGGACGCCGGGCGCACAATCCAGATACAGCACCTCCAGATGCACGCGCGGGTCGCGGGTCAGGCTGTCGATCAGCTCGATCAGGGCGGTGGCATTGAAGTCGCGGTTGCGCACGTCAAGGCCCAGGACGATGGGCCGGTCCAGCGGCGAGCCCTCGACCAGACGGGGCACCAGCGACAGGGGGATGTTGTCGATCCCCTCATAGCCCAGATCCTCCAGCACGCGGATCGCCGTCGTCCGCCCGGCACCCGAGGGGCCGGTGACAAAGACAAGGCGGTGGTCATGGGTCGTGTCGGGTGTCATGCGGATTCCAGGCGAACGTCATGCCTGACGACCGTGTCGAAGATAAAGCATCAGGGCGTCGGGGAAATGGTCATTCTGCGGATGCAGCACAAGGGGAAGCGCAAATCCCAGGATTGTGACTGTCCGCAGCGGCGGCAAGCGCTCGGTTTCGCCTTGCCCCAGGTCGACGGCCAGCGTCAGGGGCGCGCTGTCGGTAGTGGGGGCGCGCAGCAGGCCCAGCCCCCGCGATTCGATCAGGCCCCGGATGGTCGGGCTGGGACAGGTTGCAATCAGACGGCCGTCCTGCAGCGTGACGCGGGTGCGGTCGTCCGACACCA
>PNNE01000259.1 GCA_013824055.1 Rhodobacter sp.
CTGGGCGTCGCCGCTCATCGGTCCCCGGATTTTTGTTGACCGTATGGTCAGGTTGTGCTGCGCTTCACCTTGACCATACGGTCAGGAAACGAGTCGCGGCAAGGGGCAGCATGGCCCCGGCGCGAACAGGGAGCGTTCGATGCCACCTACCGGGGACAACCTGCGGATCGATCCTGCGCGCCTGTGGGACTCGTTGGAAGAGATGGCCAGGATCGGCCCCGGCGTGGCGGGCGGCTGCAACCGGCAGACCCTGACCGATGCCGACAGCGAGGGGCGGCACCTTTTCCAGCGCTGGTGCAAGGCGGCGGGGATGTCGATGGGCGTCGACACGATGGGCAACATGTTCGCCACACGGGCGGGGACAGACCCCGACGCGCTGCCGGTCTACATGGGCAGTCACCTCGACACCCAGCCGACGGGGGGCAAGTATGACGGCGTGCTTGGCGTCCTTGGCGCGCTGGAGGTGGTGCGCACCCTGAACGACATGGGTGTCAAGACCCGGCACCCGATCGTGGTGACGAACTGGACCAACGAAGAAGGCGCGCGCTTTGCGCCGGCGATGCTGGCGAGCGGTGTCTTTGCGGGGATTCACACCGAGGACTATGCCAAGTCCCGCCGCGACATGGACGGCAAGGTCTTCGGCGAGGAACTGGCGCGGATCGGCTGGGTCGGGGATGAACCCGTCGGCGCCCGCAAGATGCATGCGATGCTGGAGCTGCACATCGAACAGGGCCCGATCCTCGAGGCCGAGGGCAAGTCCATCGGCGTCGTCACCCACGGCCAGGGGTTGTGGTGGCTGGAGATCACGCTGACCGGCAAGGACGCCCATACCGGCTCGACGCCGATGCACATGCGGGTGAACGCGGGCCTCGGCATGGCGCGGATCACCGAACGCGTCCACCAGACCGCGATGAGCCACCAGCCAAACGCCGTCGGCGCGGTGGGGCAGGTGAAGGTCTTCCCGAACTCGCGCAACGTGATACCGGGCAAGGTTGTGTTCACGGTGGATATCCGCAGCCCCGAACAGGCCAAGCTCGACGCGATGAAGGCCGAGGTCGTCCGAGCCGCCCATGCGGTGTCTGCTGAACTGGGGCTTGGGTGTGAGATCGAGGATGTGGGCCATTTCGATCCGGTGACGTTTGATCCGGGCCTGGTGAAGATCGTCCGGCAAGCGGCGGAAAAGCTGGGATATTCCCACATGGACATCGTCTCGGGCGCCGGCCACGACGCCTGCTGGATCAACCGCGTCGCGCCCACGGTGATGGTGATGTGCCCCTGCGTGGACGGCCTCAGCCACAACGAAGCCGAGAAGATCACCCCGGAATGGGCCGCGGCGGGGACGGATGTGCTGCTGCACGCGGTGCTTGAGGTGGCGGAGGTGGTGGGGTGAGGGCGGGCAGGACACCCGTCCCGGGCTTGACCCGGGACCTCCATTTTCACCCTGCGGTGCCGTCTGCCAGTGGAGGCCCCGGATCAGGTCCGGGGCGGGATTCACCTTTGTTTAACCGTGGCGCGGCAAGCTGCGTTCATGGCGCATTTCGTCTATATCATGGCCTCTCGGCCCTGCGGCGCGATCTATATCGGCCGCACGGGCAACCTCGCCGCGCGTGTCGAGGCGCATCGCGCCGGAGCGTCGGTCCATACGGCGAAGTACAAGATCCGCACGCTGGTCTGGTTCGAGGCACACGAGGACTTCGGTGCAAGCCTTCAGCGCGAACGCGCCATCAAGCGCTGGCCGCGCGCCTGGAAGAATGCCCTGATCGCCGAGCGCAATCCGCACTGGCAGGATGTAACCGCGCACATTCCGGTCTAGCATCGGCAGTCGTTCGTGCCAGGCGCAACCAGAGGTCCCGGGTCAGGCCCGGGACGGGTATCCGCTTTTCCAACAGGAGCCGCACATGACCACCATCATCAAGAACGGCACCGTCGTCACCGCCGACCTCACCTACAAGGCCGATGTGCGGATCGAGAACGGGGTGATCACCGAGATCGGGCAGGCGCTCCGCGGCGGGACCGAGCTTGATGCAACCGGCTGCTATGTCATGCCCGGCGGGATCGACCCGCATACGCATCTGGAGATGCCCTTCATGGGCACCTACTCGGCGGATGACTTTGAAAGCGGCACCCGGGCGGCGCTGTCGGGCGGGACCACGATGGTCGTCGACTTCATCCTGCCGGGGCAGGGGCAGGACCTGATGGACGCGGCCAAGGCCTGGCACAACAAGTCCACCCGCGCGACTTGTGACTACTCCTACCACATGGCCGTCACCTGGTGGGGCGAGAAGGTCTGGACCGGGATCGAAGAGTCGGCCAAGGCCGGGATCACCAGCTTCAAGCACTTCATGGCCTACAAGGGTGCCTTGATGGTGAACGACGACGAGTTGTTCAACAGCTTCCGCCGGGTCGGCGACGTCGGCGGCCTGGCGATGGTCCATGCCGAGAACGGCGATGTGGTGGCGGAACTGACGGCGAAACTCTTGGCCGAGGGCAACACCGGGCCGGAGGGTCACGCCTATCGCCCGCCCGCAGGTGGAGGGCGAGGCGACCAACCGCGCGATCATGATTGCCGACATGGCCGGGGTGCCGCTTTATGTCGTCCACGTCTCTTGCGAGGACGCGCATGAGGCGATCCGCCGGGCGCGGGCGGCAGGCAAGCGGGTCTGGGGCGAGCCGCTGATCCAGCACCTGACGCTGGATGAGAGCGAATACTTCCACCCCGACTGGGACCACGCCGCGCGGCG
>PNNE01000289.1 GCA_013824055.1 Rhodobacter sp.
TGCGCGCCGGGGGGGCGATGGCCGATGCGATAGTGCCGGTTGCGGTGGCCAGGTTCGGACAATATGCCGCCGTTATGGCCGCCCTTGGTCAGCACGAAGGTAAGGTCGCAGTCGGTGAAGAGCGCGGTCTTGTAGGTCGAACGCCAGGGCGCGATGTGATCGGACTCGGTGCCCACGACGAACATGGGAACCTCGATGTCCTTGAGCGCGATCACTCGGCCCTCGACGGCAAACCGGCCCGCCGTGATCCGGTTCTCCAGGAAGATGCCCCGAAGGTATTCCGAATGCATCCGCGCCGGCATCCGGGTCGTGTCGTTGACCCAGACCGCCATGTCGGTGGGCAAGTCCGGCTCGCCGAGAAAATACCGCCGCACCGCGCGCGACCAGATCAGGTCTTCCGACCGGATCGCGGCAAAGGCGCCAGACATCTGCGGCCGGTCCAGATAGCCTTGCGACCACATCATGTCTTCCAGAAAGGCCACCTGGCTTTCGTCGAGGAAGATCAGAAGCTCCCCCGCCTCGGCGAAATCCACCTGCGCGGCCATCAGCGTGACCGAGGCCAGCCGGTCGTCGCCATCGCGCGCCATGGCCGCCGCCGCGATGGCAAGCAGCGTGCCTCCCAGGCAATAGCCGTTGGCATGGACCTTCCGGCCCGGAACGATCCGATTGATCACCTCCAGCGCCTGCAGGATGCCGTCCTTGCGGTAATCCTCCAGCGACAGGTCGGCCTGTTCGGCAGTGGGGTTGCACCACGAGATGCAGAAGACCGTGTAGCCTTCCCCCACCAGCCAGCGGATGAACGAGTTCTCGGGCGAGAGGTCGAGAATGTAATACTTCATGATCCAGGCCGGCACGATCAGCACCGGCTCGGCCCGCACCTTTTCGGTCGTGGGGGAGTACTGGATCAACTCCATCAATTCGTTGCGGTAGATGACGTTGCCGGAAGTGGCGGCCAGCACGCGACCAAGCGCAAAGGCCTCGGGCACGGGCCGGTGTTCCTGCGCCAGGATGTGACGGGCGTCGTCAAGATAGTGCAATGCCCCGTCGACAAGGTTGTGTCCGCCGGTCTGCCGGGTCTTCTCCAGGATCTCGGGGTTGACGAACGGAAAGTTCGATGGCGACACGGTGTCCAGCAATTGCCGCATCATGCTGCCGGTGCGCTGGGCGTTCTGCAGGCGCAGGCCCCGCATGTCCGACGTGGCGGCCTGCCACCAGTCCTGGACCGCAAGGAAGCCCTGTTGCCAAAGCGTGAAGGGTGCCTTGTCCCATCCCGCATGCGACCAGCGCGTGTCATAGGGGCCGGGACGGAAGGGCTTTTCGGGCGCCTGGGCCATGAGGCCGCCGATGGAATACTGCGCCAGCTTCAGCCAGTTGGCCTGCGCCCGTTCCAGAAGCTCCAGCTGCCGCCCCGGAGCGCGTGCGAGATGCATGGTCCAGTCGCTCCACGCCTCGATCATCGCATGCGGCGACAGCCCGCCGGTCAGTCGCGCCAGGCTGGCCATCGCGCTGCGATCAAGGGCGGCATGGTGATGCGGCTCGGTGGCCGGCGGCGTCGGCCTCGGAGGTGCAATCACCGCTGGAAGTTGCGGCGTGCCTTGCACCGCAGGGGACGGCGGACGCGGACGGGACGAACGGACTGGTCTGCGGGTCATGCGGCGGTTGCCTCTTGCGGTTTGAGCGGCGGGAATTCGGCCGGGGTGATCGTCTCGTGCTGCAACAACAGCTTCGCCCCGGCGGCAAGATCGGTGTGGCAGCCCTTGAGCAGCGAGGTGGCGCGTTCAAAGGCCTTGTTCAGAAGGTCGCGCACGGCCAGATCGACCTCGCGCGCCGTGGCTTCGGAATGGTCGCGCGGAGTGAAGGTGACGTGATCCTCGCCAAGATAGCCGCCCCGGTCCTGTTCCAGCACGGCCTGGCCCAGCATCTCGTGCATGCCGAAGCGGGTGACGATCTGGCGCGCGATGTCGGTCGCGCGAACCAGATCGTCGGCCGCCCCGGTAGAGACCTCGGCAAAGCGGATCTGCTCGGCCGCGCGCCCGGCCATGAGCATGACCATGCGATTTTCCAGTTCCGTCCGGGTGATCAGGAAACGGTCCTCGGTCGGTCGGGTCATGGTATAGCCAAGCGCGCCGATGGTGCGTGGAATGATCGACACCTTGTGGACCGGATCGGCACCCGGCAGCCGGGCCGCCGCCAGCGCATGGCCCATCTCGTGCCAGGCGACGGTCTCGCGCTCGCGGGCGTTCAGCAGGCGCCCCTTGCGTTCCATCCCTGCCACCACCCGCTCCAGCGCCGAGGTGATATCGGACATGTCCACCGCCCTGGCCCCACGTCGCGTGGCGTGAATTGCGGCTTCGTTCACCAGGTTGGCAAGTTCCGCACCGGTGAAGCCCGGCGTCAGCCCGGCCGCCGCATCGACGTCCAGCGCCGGGTCGACCGACACCTTCCGCAGATGCACCCGCAGGATCGCCGCGCGGCCAGTCTTGTCGGGGCGGTCCACAACGACTTGCCGGTCGAAACGCCCGGCCCGCATCAGCGCGGGGTCAAGGATCTCGGGCCGGTTGGTCGCGGCCAGAAGCACGATCCCTTCGCGGGGATCGAACCCGTCAAGCTCGGCCAGCAGCTGGTTCAGCGTCTGTTCCTTCTCGTCATGCCCGCCGCCGAAGCCGCCGATGCCGCGGCGGCGGCCAAGCGCGTCAAGCTCGTCGATGAAGATGATGCAGGGC
>PNNE01000248.1 GCA_013824055.1 Rhodobacter sp.
AGGCGGCGAGGTCGCGGTTGGCATGGTCCTCGGCCCCCCAGGAGGCGAGGGTGCAGATCAGCTCGCCCCGGCGGGGGCGGTCGGAAAGGGGCTGGGCGGTGATGCTGAGGCCGTTCGAGGCGGGGATTTCCGGGCCGTCGGGGGAGAGGATCTCCCACTGGTAGAGCGGTTCGGGGGCAAGGTAGTTGGCGATGCGCAGCGGTTCGATCAGCGAGATCAGGGTCGCCATGTTGAAGCGGGGCACGATGACGAAGGTCACGCGCGTCACCGGGGCGACGGGGCTGCGGAGCGTGGGGCCGGAGATGCGGTTTTCCGTCATGGGCGGCAGGATAGCCGTCGGAATACCGCTGGGGAAGGGTGGGGGTTGTCCACGCAAGGCAGGCTTTGCGGGCCTTGGGAGATCAAGGGCTTGGGAGATCAAGGGCTTGGGGGTGGGCGTTCAGGCCTTGGCAACCGGCGCCGTCAATACCACATGTCGGCCATCGCATCTTTGCGCCGCGCGATGAAGTCCTGCAGCGCCTCGTCGGTGGCCTGGTCCAGCGGGGGGGCCTCATACTCGCGCAGGATATTCTTCCACCGGGTGTTGGCGCGCTGGGCATAGTCGATGCCGCCCTGTTCGTCCCAGGTCTCCCACGGCTGGTTGTCGTCCAGCGCGCTGTCCCAATAGGCCGTCTCGTAGTGCTTCAGCGTGTGCTGGGTGCTGAACAGATGCTGACCGGGGCCAAGCTCGTTCAGGGCATCGAAAGCGAGGGTGTCCTCGGTCACCGGCATCCCGTCCAGATAGGCATGCAGCGCGCCGCAGATGTCGGTGTCCATCACGAGTTTTTCGTAGGACATCGACAGAAGGCCATCGAGGAAGCCCGCCGAGTGCAGGACATAGTTCGCGCCCCCCTGAACGGCGGACATCATCGACATCATGCTTTGCCACATCGCCTGACCGTCGGGCAGCTTGGAGGTCGAGAAGTTCCCCGCACAGCGCAGGGGCAGGTTCAGGCGGCGGGCAAGCTGGCCCATCGCCAGGGAGCCGATGGCCGGTTCCGGGGTGCCAAAGGTGGGCGAGCCGGTCTTGAGCGACATCGACGAGAAGAAGGACGCCAGGATCACCGGCGCGCCGGGGCGGGTCAGTTGCGCCAGCGCGCAGGAGGCCATCGATTCGGCCAGACCCTGCGCCACCATTCCGGCGATGGTCAGGGGCGCAACGGCGCCGCCCAGCAGGAACGGCAGGTGGATCGAGCCCTGGTTCGCGGCGGCATAGGTGCGGATGCCTGCCGCCGTCACGCCGTCGATCACCAGCGGCGAAGTGGTGTTGAAGTTGCCCATGACGACGCAGTTCTGGTCGGTGAACGCCGCGCCGAACAGGATACGGGCCATCTCGACGCTGTCGGCGGCGCGGTCCGGCGCGGTGATCGAGCCCAGGAAGGCGCGGTCGGAATAGCGGATGTGGCTGTAGACCATGTCCAGGTGGCGCTTGTTCACGGGAACGTCCGTCGGCTCGCACACGGTGCCGCCAGAGTGGTGCAGCCAGGGCGAGGATTGCGCCAGCTTGATGAAGTTCCGGAAGTCCTCGATCGTGCCGTAGCGGCGGCCGCGGTCGAGGTCCATCACGAAGGGGCTGCCGTAGGAGGGGGCGAAGACGACGTTGTTGCCGCCGATCTGCACGGTGTTCGCGGGGTTGCGGGCGTGTTGGGCAAAGACGGCGGGGGCGGTCTTCAGCACCTCGCGCAGCATGGCGGGCGGGAACTTGACGCGCCAGATGTTCTGGGAGGTTCCGGTGACGTCGGCACCTGCCGACTTGTAAAGCTGCATCGCTTCGGCGTCGTCGCGCAGCTCGATCCCGATCTCGGCCAGGATGCGGTCGGCGGTGGCCTCGATCTTCGTCAGGCTTTCGTCCGACAGGATGTCGTAGGTCGGGATGCCGCGGGTGATATAGGGGCGGTGAACCCCCACCTCGACGCCGACGCGGGCGTCACGCATCTTCTGCCGCCCGCCGCGCTGCCGCTTGCCCTCGGGGAGGTCGCCGTCCGCCATGATCCTGGTCCTTCGATAAGTCGCGGCCATGCTATCCGTCGCGGGCAGCGGCGTGACGCTGGAAAAGTCTGATCGACTTGATAAGCTGGGTTTATGGAAAACCTGCGCAGCCTGGTGCCGTCGATCAATGCCCTTGTCGTCTTCGACGCGGCGGGGCGGCATGGCAGCTTCACCGCTGCGGCGCGGGAATTGCGGATGACGCAGGCGGCGGTGTCCTATGCGATCCATCGGCTGGAGGAGCATCTGGGCACCGCGCTGTTCCTGCGCGAACATCGGCGGGTGCGGCTGTCGGCGGCGGGGGCGCGGTTTCATGCGGATGTGGCGATCGGGCTGTCGCATATCCAGCGCTCGGCCCGCGATCTGCGCACGGCGGCAGAGGGGCATGTGACGCTGTCCTGCTCCACGGCTTTCGCGGCGTTCTGGATGGTGCCGCGGATGGCGCAGTTGCGGGCGGACCTGCCGCAGATCGACCTGCGCATCCAGACCGGGGACCACGACCTGGACCTGGTGGGCGAGGGCATCCCGCTGGGCGTCCGGGGCGGCAATCCGGCGGATTGGCCGCAGTACGAGGCGCGGCCGCTGGCGGCCGAGGAGATCTGGCCGGTCTGCGGGGCAGGGTATCTGGCGGGGCGGGCGCGGCCTTCGGGGCCGGAGGAGTTGCTGGGCCATCAGTTGATCCACCTGGAAGAGC
>PNNE01000342.1 GCA_013824055.1 Rhodobacter sp.
AACATGACGCTGGATTCGAACCTGCAGGGCAACATCATCGACCTGTGCCCGGTGGGCGCGCTGACCTCGAAGCCCTATGCGTTTACCGCCCGGCCGTGGGAGCTGACCAAGACCGAAAGCATCGACGTGATGGATGCGCTGGGGTCGAACATCCGCGTCGACACCAAGGGCCGCGAAGTCATGCGCTTTTTGCCGCGCAACCATGACGGCGTGAACGAGGAATGGATCAGCGACAAGACCCGCTTCGTCTGGGATGGCCTGCGTCGCCAGCGGCTGGATACTCCGTATGTCCGTGAGAACGGCAAGCTGCGCAAGGCGACCTGGGGCGAGGCGCTGGAGAAGGCCTCTGCCGCGATCAAGGGCAGGAAAGTGGCCGGTCTGGTCGGTGATCTGGCCCCGGTCGAGGCGGCCTATTCCCTGAAACTGCTGGTCGAAGCGCTGGGCGGGCATGTCGAGTGCCGCACCGACAACGCCAGGCTGCCGATCGGCAACCGCTCTGCCTACGTCGGCACGGCGAAGATCGAGGATATCGACACCGCCAAGGTGATCCTGCTGATCGGGACCAACCCGCGTGTCGAGGCTCCGGTCCTGAACGCCCGGATCCGCAAGGCCTGGACCAATGGCGCGATGGTGGGGCTGTTCGGCGAGCAGGTCGATCTGACCTATGACTACAAGCACATGGGAAGTGATCGCGCGGCGCTGGTCGATCTGGTGGGCCGGGTGACAGAGAAGCCGGACACGCTGGTCATCATCGGCCAGGGTGCCATCAACGAGGCTGACGGCGAGGCAGTGCTGAGCCAGGCGATGGCCTATGTTCAGGGGTCCGGCGCGAAATTCCTGGTGCTGCACACGGCGGCGGGCCGCGTTGGCGCGATGGATGTGGGAGCGGTCACCCAGGGCGGTCTGGCCGCAGCGACCGAGGGGGCCGAGGTGATCTACAACCTGGGCGCCGACGAGGTCGAGATCGCCCCCGGTCCCTTCGTGATCTACCAGGGCAGCCACGGCGACCGGGGTGCCAACCGGGCCGACATCATCCTGCCGGGCGCGGCCTATACCGAAGAGAACGGGCTGTTCGTCAACACCGAGGGCCGCCCGCAGCTGGCTTTGCGGGCCGGCTTTGCCCCGGGCGAGGCGAAGGAAAACTGGGCGATCCTGCGCGCTCTGTCAGCCGAAGTGGGCCAGCAGTTGTCCTGGGATTCGCTGGCCGCCCTGCGGTCGGCGCTGGTCAAGGCGCATCCGCATCTGGGCCGCATCGACGAGGTGCCGCACAACGACTGGCAGCCGTTGCCGCTCAAGGCTCCGGCCAAGGCCACGTTCCGCAACGCGATCAAGGATTTCTACCTGACCAACCCGATCGCCCGCGCCTCGGCGGTGATGGCCGAGCTGTCGGCGATGGCAAAGCACCGGGCAGCGGCCCCGATTGCGGCGGAGTAAGATGACGCAGCGCCTCTGCCTGCTGGCGACCCTTGGCACCGCGACAGCGGCGCTGGGGGCTTGCGCGCCAGCCGGAGAGGTGCCAGAGGAGCGCGGGCAAGCGCCGGTCTATCAGGGGGTCTCGACGATCCTGCTCGACACGGACCTGGTCAGCCTCACGGTCGCGATGACCGGGGCGAAGGACGGGTCGCAGGTCGAGGCCTATGGCCGCTGCGCTGCCGCGCACTATGCGCTGGAGCAAGGATTTGGCTTCGCACGCCAGGTGCGGACCATCGTGAGGAAGGACGGGCGGACTTGGGTCGGGGATGCGGTCTATCTGCTCTCGGCCGAGCTGCCCGAGGGCCTTCGCATCATCGACACCGCCAAGGCGGTGGCCGAGTGCGAAGTGCTTGGAATACCGACTGTTTGAGGATGAGGGACTGACATGGACGGGTTTCTTGCCACGGGGTTCGGGACGCTTGTGCTGATCGCGGCGCAGTCGCTGCTGATCGTGGCCTTCGTGATGATCAGCCTCTTGTTCCTCGTCTACGGCGACCGCAAGGTCTGGGCGGCGGTGCAGATGCGGCGCGGCCCGAACGTGGTGGGGCCGTTCGGCCTGCTGCAATCGGTGGCCGATGCGCTGAAGTATGTGGTCAAGGAAATCGTGATCCCGGCGGGCGTCGACCGTCCGGTGTTCTTCCTGGCACCGATGCTGTCCTTCGTGCTGGCGATCCTCGCCTGGGCGG
Organism: Rhodobacter sp.; assembly: GCA_013824055.1. Lineage (GTDB taxonomy): Bacteria > Pseudomonadota > Alphaproteobacteria > Rhodobacterales > Rhodobacteraceae > Tabrizicola. The sequence continues at coordinate 2,160 of PNNE01000342.1, forward strand.
TGATCCCCTTCGATGACGGCTGGGTGCTGGCCAACATCAACGTGGCGATCCTCTTCGTCTTTGCGGTGTCCTCGCTGGAGGTCTACGGCGTCATCATGGGCGGCTGGGCCTCGAACTCGAAATACGCCTTCCTTGGCAGCTTGCGGTCGGCCGCGCAGATGATCTCTTACGAGGTGTCGCTGGGTCTGATCATCATCGGCATCATCATCTCCACCGGCGCGATGAACTTCGGTGCCATCGTGGCGGCGCAGGACGGCGACTGGGGCCTGTTCAACTGGTACTGGCTGCCGCATTTCCCGATGGTGTTCCTGTTCTTCATCAGCGCCCTGGCCGAGACCAACCGCCCGCCCTTCGACCTGCCGGAAGCGGAATCCGAACTCGTCGCCGGGTTCATGGTGGAATACTCGTCCACCCCCTATCTGCTGTTCATGGCCGGCGAATACATCGCCATCTTCCTGATGTGCGCGCTGATGTCCTTGCTGTTCTTCGGCGGCTGGCTGTCGCCGATCCCCGGCCTGCCCGATGGCTGGTGGTGGATGGTCGCC
>PNNE01000177.1 GCA_013824055.1 Rhodobacter sp.
TCCGGGTGCCCACGGCGGGCGCTGCATGACGCATGGGTGAGGCCTGGCTGTCCGGCAAGCGCCGAGGGGCGCTGGCCCTTGGTCTGGGCGCTGTGGCCGCCCTGGGGCAGGCTCCGCTGGGGTTCTGGTGGGCGACGCTGGCGGCGATCGCCGCCCTGGTCTGGCTTCTGGACCGGCTGCCGGACAGGCGCGGGGCCTTCCTGACCGGATGGCTGGCCGGGGCAGGCTACTTCGGCCTGAGCCTCAACTGGATCATCGAGCCCTTCCTGATCGACATCGCCCGCCACGGCTGGATGGCGCCCTTCGCCGTGGTGTTGCTGGCCGCTGGCCTGGGCCTGTTCTGGGGGGCGGCGGCCGTGCTGGCGCGCTTTGCCAAAGCGCCGGTCCTGGGCTTTGTCGTGGCCTTCGTGGCCTTGGAATGGCTGCGCGGCGTGATCTTCACCGGATTTCCCTGGGCGATGCTGGGCCATGTCTGGATCGGCACGCCGCTGGACCAGCTGGCGGCGCTGGGCGGACCGTCGCTGCTGAGCCTGGTCACAGTTCTGGCGGCGGCTCTGCCGGTGCTCTGGCGCTGGCCCGGCGCGGCCGGATCGGTGTGCCTGCTGGTGGCAAGCCTGGGCTTCGGGCTGTGGCGGCTGGCGCAGCCTCTGCCGGAACCGGGTGCGCTGACGCTGCGTCTGGTCCAGCCCAATGCCGAGCAGTCGGCGAAATGGGAAGCCGCCCGCGCGCAGGAGTTCTTCGACCGCCTGCTGACCCTGACAGCCAGAGGCGGCCCGGCCGACCTGACGATCTGGCCGGAAACCGCCGTGCCCTACATGCTGGAATACAGCCCCGAGGTCGCCGACATGGTGGTGGCCGTGTCGGGGGGGCGGCCCGTGGCGCTGGGCATCCAGCGCGAGGAAGCGGGGCGCTTTTACAACAGCCTGCGCGTGCTGGCAGGCGAAGGCGAACAGATCGCGTATTACGACAAGGCGCATCTGGTGCCCTTCGGCGAGTATATTCCCTTCGGCGATCTGGCCTATGACTGGTTCGGGCTGCGCGCCTTTGCGGCCCAGGCAGGCAACACCTATTCGGCCGGCCCCGGTCCGCAGGTGCTGGACCTCGGTCGCTTTGGCAAGGTCCTGCCGCTGATCTGCTATGAGGCGATCTTTCCCCGCTTCGTCAATGCGATGCCAGAGCGCGCCGACTGGATGCTGCAGATCACCAACGACGCCTGGTTCGGCATCTGGACCGGCCCGTTCCAGCATTTCGACCAGGCGCGGCTGCGTGCGGTGGAGCAGGGCCTGCCGCTGATCCGGGTCGCGAACACCGGGGTCACTGCCGTTGTCGATGCGCATGGCCGCGTCGTCGAGGACCTGCCCTTCGGCGTGATCGCGGCGCTGGACACCCGCATCCCTGGCGCGCTGCCGCCGACGCCCTATGCCCGCTGGGGCGACGGGCTGCTGGCGCTGTTGCTGGCAGGTCTCGCCGTTCTGGCAATGGCCGGGCGGCGGCGTTCCCATTGACGCCCCGCCCCCCGGCGTCTAAGGCGCGTCCTGAACTGCCACAACGGCTTCCTGGCGTGGCGGGGATCATCCAACGGAGCACGTCCTCATGAGCCGCAAAGATTACGTATTCACGTCCGAGTCCGTCTCGGAGGGTCACCCCGACAAGGTCTGCGACCGCATCTCGGATGCCGTCCTGGACGCCTTCCTGAAGGAAGAGCCGAACGCCCGCGTCGCCTGCGAGACCTTTGCCACGACGAACCGGGTGGTGGTCGGGGGCGAGGTCGGCCTGGCGTCGAAAGAGGCGACCCACGGCATGATGGCCCGGATCGACGGGATCGTGCGCGATTGTGTGCGCGACATCGGCTATGAGCAGAAGAAATTCCACTGGGAAAAGATCAAGGTCCACAACTACATCCACGAACAGTCCGCCCATATCGCACAGGGCGTCGACAAGGATGGCGCGGGCGACCAGGGGATCATGTTCGGCTATGCCACGCTGGAGACGGCTGACTACATGCCAGCCCCGATCCAGTATGCCCATGCGATCCTGCGCCGTCTGACCGAGGCGCGGAAATCGGGCGCCGAGCCGACGCTTGGCCCGGATGCGAAAAGCCAGCTGACGCTGCGCTATGCCAATGGCAAGCCGGTGGAGGTGACGTCGATCGTGCTGTCGACCCAGCACATCTCCAGGCGCCAGACCTCGAAGGTGATCCGCAAGATCGTGGAACCCTATATCCGCGAGGTCCTGCCCGAGGGCTGGATCACCCGCAAGACCGAATGGCACGTGAACCCGACCGGGACCTTCGTGATCGGCGGGCCGGACGGCGACGCGGGCCTGACCGGCCGCAAGATCATCGTCGACACCTATGGCGGGGCGGCTCCGCACGGCGGCGGCGCCTTCAGCGGCAAGGACCCGACCAAGGTCGACCGCTCGGCGGCCTATGCCGCGCGCTATCTGGCGAAGAACGTCGTGGCGGCGGGTCTGGCGGAACGCTGCACGCTGCAGGTCTCCTACGCGATCGGCGTGGCAAAGCCCCTGTCGATCTACGTCGACACCCACGGCACCGGCAAGGTGCCGGAAGCGGTGATCGAGAAGGCCGTGGCCGAGGTGATGGACCTGACGCCGCGCGGCATCCGCACGCATCTGGACCTGAACCGCCCGATCTACGCCCGCACCAGCGCCTACGGCCACTTCGGCCGCGCG
>PNNE01000069.1 GCA_013824055.1 Rhodobacter sp.
TGCGGGAGGCGTTCAACATCCACCTCCTGATCACCGGGCCGGAAAAGCGCGCGGCACTGGAGCGTGCGATGACCTTGACCCCGATGGAGGCGCCGGTGCGCGCCGTCCTTGACAACGCAACCGTGCATTGGGCGGAATAAGATGAGCAGATGGGCTGACCTGCAGCGGCTTCACGATGTGAACAAGGGCCGACATATCCTTGATCTCTTTGACGAAAGCAGGGCGGAAGGGTTCTCGGTCATCGCGGACGGAATGCTCTTTGACTATTCCAAGACCAACATCGACGCCGAAACCGGCCGCCCTGGTGACGCTTGCCGAAGCATCGGGCCTGGCCGAAAAGCGGGCAGCGATGTTTTCAGGCCGGAAGATCAACGACACCGAAGGCCGGGCGGTCCTGCATGTGGCGCTGCGGGCCGGCGACGATGAGGTGATCAGGGTCGATGGCAGGGACGTGCTGCCAGAGGTGCGCCGCATCCGCGCGACCTGTGCGGGTTTTGCACGGGATGTGCGGTCGGGGGCGTTCAAGGGGCAGGGCGGAAGGATCACGGACGTCGTCAATATCGGCATCGGCGGGTCGGACCTTGGCCCGGCGATGGCTTACCTTGCGCTGCAACCTTTTGCCGACGGGCCGCGCTGTCACTTCGTCTCGAACGTCGATGGCGCGCATATCCATGACGTGCTGCGCGGGCTGAACCCGGAAACGACGCTGGTGATCGTGGCCTCGAAGACCTTCACCACCATCGAGACGATGACCAACGCCGATACGGCGAAGCGCTGGATGGCGGCAAAGGTTGCCAACCCGGCGGCGCAATTTGCCGCCGTCAGCACGGCAGGCGACAAGACCGCCGCCTATGGCATTGATCCGGAGCGAGTTTTCGGGTTCGAGGATTGGGTCGGCGGGCGCTATTCGATGTGGGGCCCGATCGGCCTTGCGCTGATGATCGCCGTGGGACCCGAGGCGTTTGACCAGTTCCTGGCCGGTGGCCGGGCGATGGACCAGCACTTCCTTGCCGCGCCTTTCGCGCAGAACATGCCGGTGATGCTGGCAGTGGTCGGCGTCTGGCACAACCAGATTTGCGGCTATGCGACACGGGCGGTTCTGCCCTATGATCAACGGCTTAGCAGGCTTCCCGCATATCTGCAGCAGCTTGAGATGGAAAGCAACGGCAAGCGCGTCGCCATCGACGGGTCGGATCTGACCACGCATTCCGGCCCCGTGGTCTGGGGCGAGCCGGGGACCAACGGCCAGCACGCCTTTTATCAGCTGATCCACCAGGGGACACGGGTGGTGCCTTGCGAGTTCCTGGTGGCCCGGCGTGGTCATGAGCCGGACCTCGCGCATCAGCACCTGCTGCTGGTGTCGAACTGCCTTGCCCAGGCCGAAGCGCTGCTGCGAGGCCGCAGCCTGGACGAAGCGCGGGCAATCATGGCGCAGAAGGGGGCCACCGGGGCCGAGCTGGAGCGTCAGGCGCGGCACCGGGTATTCCCCGGCAATCGGCCGTCCACCGTACTGGCCTATGACCAGCTGACCCCCTTCGTGCTGGGCCAGATCGTGGCACTTTACGAGCACCGGGTCTTTGTCGAGGGGGTGATCCTTGGCATCAACTCCTACGACCAGTGGGGGGTGGAGCTGGGCAAGGAGCTGGCCCTGGCCTTGCAGCCCGTGCTGGAAGGGAAAGCCGGGACCGAAGGCAAGGACGGCTCGACAGCGGCGCTGGTCACGTTCCTGCGGGGGTGACTTGGCACAGCGCAGAAGGACCGGGGCCTGAAGGCCTCGGTCCCTTGCATCAAGGTGTTGCGCGGCGAAGCTACTTCAACGCGACGGTGACGATGACCTCGACCTTGTAGTCCGGGGTCGCCAGTTTCGCCTCTCCGGTGGCGCGGGCCGGAGTGTGGCCCTGCGGGACCCAGGCATCCCAGGCCGAGTTCATCTCGGCGAAGGTCGCCATGTCGGCCAGCCAGATCTGGGCCGAAAGGATGCGGGTCTTGTCGGTGCCAGCCTTGGCCAGGATCTCGTCGATGGCCGCCAGCGCCTGGGCGGTCTGCTCGGCGACCGAGCCGCCCGGTTCGCCAAGCTGGCCCGCGACCCAGAGAATGCCGTTGAAGGCCACGGCCTCGGACATGCGGGGACCAGTGCCGTAGCGGGTGATGTCGGTGTTCATGGGGTCTCTCCTGTTGCCGCCCGGGCGGCTGGTTAGCCGGTTCCGGGCCGGAACGGAAGTCAGTTCACGCGGCGGCAGTTGAACTGGTCGCCCGAGGCGCCCGAGACCCAGGTCAACCCGGTGTCGGTGACCGCCGCCAGCGCGATGGTGTAGCCGTTCGCAAAGCGCAGGATGAAATTGCGCCCGTCGCGGCTGACGCTTTGCATCGTGTAGGTGTCCGCGCCGTTGTTGTATGTCGTGTTGGTGAAGGTGAAGACATCGACCCCGCAATCCCAGGACCCGACAAAGGCATAGGGCTCGGTCGGGCCGGTCTGCTGGACGCAGGCGACGAGGGCAAGGCAAAGGGGCAGGGCAACGATACGGGGGGACATGGGAGGCTCCGGAAACCGCGTTCCCGCAAGCCTTAAGCGCCCCGGTGCCGGTGTCAATCACACAGACGGGGTGGAGCGGGTGAAGGGAATCGAACCCTCGTCGTAAGC
>PNNE01000291.1 GCA_013824055.1 Rhodobacter sp.
TTCAGCGGCAGGGCGGCGGACGGGCCGTCCTTGCGGCGCAGGCGCAGCGAAAGGTCGTAGAAGGTGTGCAGGCGGATGGTGCCGCCGGTGCGGCAGGCCTCGGCGGCGTTCTTGATCAGGTTCAGGAACACCTGCATCAGCTGGTCGCTGTCGGCGAAGGTGGGCGGCAGCGAGGGGTCGTAATCCTCGACGATGGTCATGTGGGCGGCAAAGCCCACCAGCGCCGACTTCCGGGCGCGGTCCAGCGCGTCGTGCAGGTTCGTCGGCTTGCGATCCGGGGGCCGCAGGTTGCCGAACTGCTCCACCTGTTCCAGCAGCTTCACGATGCGGCGGGTTTCCTCGACGATGAGGTCGGTCATCTCCTGATCCTCGGGGGCGAGGTTCATCGACAGAAGCTGCGCTGCGCCCGAGATCCCGGCGAGGGGGTTCTTGATCTCGTGCGCCAGCATCTCGGCCATGCCGATGGCGGACCGGGCGGCGGTCTTGGCGCCCAGGGAGCGGCCGAGCCGGTCGGCCAGCTCACGCGGCGACAGGATCAGCATCACGATGCCGGGGTTGTCGTGCATGGGTGCCAGATGGATCGTGCACTGGACGGGGGGGCGTTCGCCGGTGGTCACCTCGACATCGTTGATGTTCAGCGGCGACTGGTTGGCGCGGACCCGCAGCAGTGCCTCTTCCATCGGGGCCTCGATCGACAGCCGGTCAAAGACGGGCTGGCCGATCAGGCTTTTCTGCGAGGTGTTCAGGAACGTCTCGGCCGCGGGGTTCGCCTCCAGGATCATCGTGCCCTGGTCGATCAGCAGCGTCGGCAGCGGCAGCGAGGCCCAGATGACGCCCGGCACCGGGTATGGCATCCGGTAGGGGGTCATGCCGCCAGCTCCAGCTCGGCGAAGGCCTGTTCCAGAAGCTGGATCACCTCGGCCGGGTCGGTGGAGGTCAGGATCGACTCGCGGGCATGGGGCAGGCCCGCCTCGTCGAGATACCAGCCCAGGTGCTTGCGGGCCATGCGCAGGCCAAGCTCGCGGCCGTAGAAGCCGAGCATATCCTCATAATGATCCAGGACCATCCGGCCCAGGGCACCGCCTTCGGGCACCTTCGGCGCGGGGCTGCCGTAAAGGTCGTGGGCGACTTGTGCCAGCTTCCAGGGGGCCCCTTGCGCGCCGCGGCCGATCATCACGCCGTCGGCACCGCTTTGGCGCAGGGCTTCGCGGGCGGTCGCGGTGTCGATGATGTCGCCATTGGCGATGACGGGGATCGACACGGCCTCCTTGACCGCGCGGATCGCCGACCAGTTGGCCCGGCCCTTGTAGAACTGGCAGCGGGTGCGACCGTGGATGGTGATCAGCTGGATGCCCGCACCTTCGGCCCGCATCGCAAGCTCTGGCGCGTTGTGCAGCGTGTCGTCCCAGCCAAGCCGGGTCTTCAGCGTCACGGGGACCTTCACCGCCTTCACCACCGCCTCGATCAGCCTGAGCGCAAGGTCCAGGTCGCGCAAGAGGGCCGAGCCGCAAAGGCCCGTCGTCACCCGCTTCGACGGGCAGCCCATGTTGATGTCGATGATCCTGGCGCCCTGCCCTTCGACGAACCTGGCACCCTCGGCCATCCAGTAGGGATCTCGGCCCGCAAGCTGGACGCTGGTCGCCTGTTCGCCCAGGCCAAGCTCGGCGCGGGCGCGCGCTTCGGGCTGGGCCCGGACGATCTCGGCGCTGGCGACCATCTCGCTGACCACCAGGCCCGCCCCGAAGCGGGCGACAAGGCGGCGGAACGGCAGGTCGGTGATCCCGGCCAGAGGGGCCAGGAAGACCGGAGGGGTCAATGACAATGGGCCAAGCGGCAGGGACAAAGCCTTATCCTTGTGCAGTTGCTTACGGTGCTAGCCCCGCCGGATGACAGGACCAAGGCACCAGCTCGCGATTATGACTGAAAAACATGCGATGCACAAATTTTGTGCATATGCGGATGCAAAGCGCCAGATTGTCATGCAGATCGGACTGGATTACGCAGGAGACAAAGGAAGGTGCCATGCAGACTGCCGTCATCATCGTCGCCGCCGGTCGCGGCAGCCGCATCGGCGGCGAGGTGCCGAAGCAGTGGCAGATCCTGGCGGGCAAGCCGGTGCTCGAGCATACGCTGGCCGCCTTCGCGGGGATGCGGGTGGTGCTGGTGATCCATCCCGACGACCGGGCCCGAGCCGAGGGGTTGGGGGCCGAGGGGTTGGGGGCCGAGGGGTTGGGGGTCGAACTGGTTGCAGGGGGCGCGACGCGGGATGCCTCGGTCCTGGCCGGGCTGCGGGCGCTGGAGGGGGCGGGCGTGGAGGCGGTGCTGATCCATGACGGCGCGCGGCCCCTGGTCAGCCGGGCGCTGATCGGGCGTCTGGTGGAGGCGCTGGCGGCGCATGATGGCGCGGCCCCTGCCCTGCCGGTCACGGATGCGCTGTGGCGCGGCGACAACGGCAAGGTGTCGGGCACCCTGGACCGGGCCGGCCTGTGGCGCGCGCAGACGCCGCAGGCCTTCCGCTACGCGCCCATTCTGGCGGCACATCGCAGCCATCGGGCGGGGCGCTGGATGATGTTCAGGTCGCACGGGCCGCGGGGCTTGACGTGGCCATCGTCGAGGGCGAGGAAACCAATCTGAAGCTGACCTGGCCCGGCGA
>PNNE01000166.1 GCA_013824055.1 Rhodobacter sp.
CAGCAGCGCCGCCCCCAGCCCCGTCCCGGCACCCTGGCCGGACCCGCGGACAACCCGCCCCGTCGCCGTCGCCAGCATCCGCAGGAAGGCCGCGTTCCCCCCGAACGCCCCCTCCACGATCACCGGCCCCTCGGCCCCGACCAGCGCCAGACATTCCGCCCCCATCAGCGCCGCATAGAACGACGCCGCCGCCATCCGGGCACCGCCCTCCGGCTCGCCGCCGATCCAGCCGAACCGCTTGCCCGGAAACGGGCCGGTGTCCGGATGCAAGGACGGCATCGCCAGCACCCGGCCCTCCAGCACCGCCAGCAGATCAGCCTCGGACGGCTCGACGATCCGCCCGCCCATGATCTCCTCCATCTCCCGCCCGCCCATGAACCGCGCTGTCGGCACCGGCTGGCCCAGGGCATTGACGTTCACCAGCACATCCCGGCCTGCATCCAGCGGCCCGGTCCGGCCGCCCAGGGCCATCACGATCATCCAGGTCCCGGTCGACAACACCCCGCAGGGCGCTTCCGCCAGATGCGGCACCAGCGAGGCATTGGAATCGTGAATCCCGCACAGGACAGGAGTGTCCACAGCCAACCCCGTCGCCTTGGCGACCTCTGGCAGCACCGGACCCAGCACGTCCGCCGCCTTGCGAACCGGAGGGAAGACCCTCTCCCACCCCATCCGCCCGACCAGAGACGAAAACCGTCCCTCCCACGGGTTCCACAGGTCGGTGTGACAGCCCAGCGACGTCGCCTCGCTGGATGCCACACCAGACAGCCGGAACGACCAGTATTGTGCCAGCATCAGCACATGCCGCGCCTGCGCGAATTCTGCCGGAAACGCCCGCGCAAGCCAGAAGACCTGCGCCCCAACGTTCAACCCCACCGGCAACCTGGGGGACCCCGTCTCGGCAAACCCCGGCCGCGCTGCCTCGTATTCGGCCGCCACCGACTCTGGCCCGTCATGCTCGTAATCCAGCATCGGCAGCACTGGCGCACCTGCGTCATCCACCAGCACGCAAGCCGCCCCATGCGTGGTGATCGACACCGCATCGACGCCTCGCGCCGCCGCAAGCCTCAGCCCGTCCAGCGCAAAGGCCCACAGCCGGTCCAGGTCGTGATGCGGATAAGGCCCGCCGCGCACCACCGCGTTCGGCATCCGCGCCAGCACCTCCTCGGTCCCTGTGGCAAGGTCAACGACCAGCACCTTGGCATTGGTCTTGCCGATATCCAGCACCGCAATCCGCCGCATCCGCCCGCCCCCCCCCGGAAATCCCTTGGGCAAAGCCTATCCGACTGATTTTAAGGAAGGAAGCGTCACACTGGTGACCCCGGATGGATTCGAACCATCGACCTGCCGCTTAGGAGGCGGCCGCTCTATCCCCTGAGCTACGGGGCCCCGTGTGTGGACCTGCCACGTCATGCGATGAAACGCGCGGCAATTCAACTGTCGGAAATGAAAAGGGGAGGCAAGTTTTGGCCCACTACCCCCCCTTTGGTCCGCCGCGTCCAGTTTGAGAGCTTGCAGTACGCGTCAGATATGCCAGCACAAGGTTGCTGTTAGCGGTAACAGTAGCAGACGAAACCGGCTTGGACAAGCCTTCTCTTTGGCGCTAACAAGAGATACCGCAGCAACGGAACCGTGCCTTGTCAAAGCCTACTCCCGATCCGCGCCATACGCTTACCCTGCGCGACGTGTCCGAAGCTTCGGGCGTCTCGGAAATGACGGTCAGCCGGGTCCTGCGCAACCGGGGCGACGTGTCCGGCCCGACGCGGGAAAAGGTGCTGGAGGCCGCCCGCGCCCTTGGCTACGTCCCGAACAAGATCGCCGGGGCGCTGGCCTCGCAGCGGGTCAATCTGGTCGGCGTCGTGATCCCCTCGCTGTCGAACATGGTCTTCCCCGAGGTGATGACCGGCATCTCGGAAACGCTGGAAGGCACCGGCCTGCAACCTGTCGTCGGCGTGACCAACTACCTGCCCGACCGCGAGGACTCTGTCATCTACGAAATGCTGTCCTGGCGCCCTTCGGGGATGATCATCGCGGGCCTCGAACATTCGACCGCCGCCCGCGCGATGCTGGGTCGTGCGGGCATCCCGATCGTCGAGATCATGGATATCGACGGCGACCCGATCAACCATGCCGTCGGCATCTCGCACCGCCGCGCCGGGCGGCAGATGGCCGAGGCGATCATTGCCGCCGGGTATCGCAAGATCGCCTTCCTTGGCACCCAGATGCCGAATGACTTCCGCGCCAAGAAGCGGCTGGAAGGGTTCGAAGCGGCGCTGGCCAAGGCTGGCCTGGCGCTGGTAGACCGCGAATACTACTCTGGCGGCTCGGCGCTTCTGAAGGGTCGCGAGATGACGGCGGCCGTGCTGAACCGGACACCGGACGTCGATTTTCTGTATTATTCCAATGACATGATCGGGGCAGGGGGCCTGCTTTACTGCCTTGCCCAGGGCTTGGACGTGCCGGGCCGCATCGGTCTTGCCGGCTTCAACGGCGTCGAACTCCTCGACGGCCTGCCGCGCAAGCTTGCCACGATGGATGCCTGCCGCCTGGAGATCGGCAAGAAGGCCGCAAGGATCATCGCCGAGGCGCCCGAGGCCGCGCAGGTCGAAGAGCTGTTCCCGACGCTCGAACCCGGTGACACGATCCG
>PNNE01000362.1 GCA_013824055.1 Rhodobacter sp.
CAGGGTCTCTCCTCATTCGAGTGTCGGTTGCGGCGGGGTGAACCCCGCCCTACGGGGGTGGTAGGGCGGGGTTCACCCCGCCACACCGATCAAGCGTATTTCTTCTGGATTTCCTGGCTCAGGTTTTCCGGAACGGTGTCGTAATGGTCGAACTCCATCGAGAACACCGCGCGGCCCGAGGTCATCGAACGCAGCTGGTTGATGTAGCCGAACATGTTGGCCAGCGGCACCATCGCGGCGATGACGTTCGCGTTGCCGCGGCTGTCCTGGCCGTTGATCATGCCCCGACGCGAGGTCAGGTCGCCGATGACGCCGCCGGTGTATTCTTCCGGGGTGACGACTTCGACCTTCATGATCGGTTCCAGCAGCTTCGCACCGGCCTTCTTCAGACCTTCGCGCATGGCGGCCCGCGACGCGATCTCGAAGGCCAGCACCGAGGAGTCCACGTCGTGGAACGCACCGTCGACCAGCTGGACCTTGAAGTCGATGACCGGGAAGCCCGCCAGCGGACCGGAGTCCATCACCGACTTGATGCCCTTTTCGACGCCGGGGATATATTCCTTCGGCACCGCACCACCGACGATCTTCGACTCGAACGAATAGCCTTCGCCCGGCTGGGTCGGCGAGATGATCAGCTTCACGCGCGCGAACTGGCCGGTACCACCGGTCTGCTTCTTGTGCGTGTAGTCGATCTCGTGCTCGCGGCTGATCGTTTCGCGGTAAGCCACCTGCGGCGCGCCGATGTTCGCCTCGACCTTGAACTCGCGCCGCATGCGGTCGACGAGGATGTCGAGGTGAAGTTCGCCCATGCCCTTCATGATGGTCTGACCGCTTTCGATGTCGGTCTCGACCCGGAAGGACGGGTCTTCGGCAGCCAGACGGGCAAGCGCGATGCCCATCTTTTCCTGGTCGGCCTTGGTCTTCGGTTCGACCGCGATCTCGATCACCGGGACCGGGAAGGTCATGGTTTCCAGGACCACGGGCGCCGCCGGATCACAGAGCGTGTCCCCGGTGGTGGTTTCCTTGAGGCCGCCAAGCGCGATGATGTCGCCGGCGAAGGCTTCCGAGATTTCCTCACGCTCGATGGCGTGCATCATCATCATCCGGCCGACGCGTTCCTTGCGCTGCTTGGTCGCGTTCAGCATCGCGTCACCCTTGGCCAGCTTGCCCGAATAGATCCGGGTGAAGGTCAGCGAGCCGACGAAGGGGTCGTTCATGATCTTGAACGCCAGGCCCGAGAAGGGCTGAGCGTCATCGGCGGACCGCGCGATGTTGCGGGTTTCCGTCTCGTCGCCCGGCGCGAAGCCCATGTAGGGCGGCACGTCCAGCGGCGAGGGCAGATAGTCGATCACGGCGTTCAGCAGCGGCTGCACGCCCTTGTTCTTGAACGACGAGCCCGCCATTACCGGAATGAAGTCGATCGCGAGGGTGGCCTTGCGGATCAGGGCCCGCAGGGTCTCGGGCGAGGGCTCATTGCCTTCGAGGTAGGCTTCCATCGCGGCGTCGTCCTGACCCACGGCGGTTTCCACCAGGTTCATGCGCCACTCGTCAGCCTCGGCCTTGAGCTCGGGACGGATCGGCTTGCGGGTCCAGGACGCGCCCAGATCCTCGCCCTCGTAGACCCATTCTTCCATGGTCACGAGGTCGATGATGCCTTCCAGCTTGTCCTCGGCACCGATCGGCAAGACGACGGGAACGGCATTCGCGCCGGTCCGGTCCTTGATCATGCGGACGCACTTCATGAAGTCGGCGCCGGTCTTGTCCATCTTGTTGACGAAGACGATGCGCGGCACCTTGTAGCGGTCGGCCTGACGCCAGACGGTTTCGGTCTGCGGCTCCACGCCGGCGTTGCCGTCCAGCAGAACGACAGCGCCGTCCAGCACGGCCAGCGAACGCTCGACTTCGATGGTGAAGTCGACGTGGCCGGGGGTGTCGATGATGTTGAAGCGGTACTTCGTCGCCTTGTCGCCAAGACCAGCCGAGGAATCGATCTGACGGTTCCAGAAGGTGGTGGTGGCAGCCGAGGTGATCGTGATGCCACGCTCCTGCTCCTGCTCCATCCAGTCCATCGTGGCGGCGCCGTCATGGACTTCGCCGATCTTGTGGGACTTGCCGGTGTAGTAGAGGATGCGCTCCGAGGTCGTGGTCTTGCCCGCGTCGATATGGGCAATGATCCCGAAGTTGCGGTAACGGTCGAGCGGATAATCGCGTGCCATGATGACCCCTTACCAGCGGTAGTGGCTGAATGCTTTGTTAGCATCGGCCATCTTGTGGGTGTCTTCGCGCTTCTTCACGGCGGTGCCGCGGTTCTGCACGGCATCGGCCAGTTCGGCGGCCAGACGCTCTTCCATGGTGTTCTCGTTGCGCTTGCGCGCCGCGATGATCAGCCAGCGGATCGCCAGCGCCTCGCGGCGTTCGGTGCGGACCTCGACCGGGACCTGGTAGGTGGCACCACCGACGCGGCGCGAGCGCACTTCGACGGACGGCTTCACGTTCTCCAGCGCCTCGTGGAAGGCTTCGACGGCCGGGCGCTTCAGGCGGGTCTGGACGCGGTCAAGCGCGCCGTAGACGATGCTTTCGGCGACGGACTTCTTGCCGTCGAACATCAGGTTGTTCATGAACTTGGTGACC
>PNNE01000296.1 GCA_013824055.1 Rhodobacter sp.
GGCCCCGGATCAAGTCCGGGGCGGGGGTGGCGTTGCGACGGGTCATGCGCTTGGTCATTCGGCGGCGATCCCTTCCAGGCGATCCTCAAGCTCGTCGGCGGCGTTTTGCAGCGCGGCAAGCGTGGCGGGATCGGGTGTCCAATAGGCGCGGTCCGAGGCTTCCAGCAGGCGCTGGGCCATGCGGGAGGATGCCTCGGGGTTCAGGGCAGCCAGGCGGCGGCGCATGGCCTCGTCGGTGACGAAGGTTTCGGTCAGGCGCTGGTAGACCCAGGGCTCCACCTTGCCGGTGGTGGCGGACCAGCCGAAGGTGTTCGAGACGTGGGATTCGATCAGGCGCACGCCCTCGGCCCCGTGGCGAAGAAGGCCTTCGTAGAACTTGGGGTTCAGGGTGCGGGACCGGCTTTCCAGCGCGATCTGGTCAGAGAGCGTGCGGACAGTGCCGCCGCCGCGCGTCTGGTCGCCGATGTAGACCGGGGTGTCCTGGCCGCCGCGCGCGCGCTTCACGGCGCGGGCGATGCCGCCGAGGGTGTCGAAGTAGTGGTCGACGCTGGTGACGCCCAGTTCCACGGATTCGAGGTTCTGGTAGGCGAGGTCGACGTCCTTGAGCGCCTTTTGCAGCAGCGCCGGGTTGCCGGCGGCCTTGCCGGTGACGCCATAGGCAAAGCTCTTGCGGTTCTGGTAGGCGTCGGCGAGATCGTCCTCATCCCCGAAGGCCGAACTGTCGACAAGGATGTTGACGTTCGACCCGTATGCCCCTTCGGCGTTGGAAAAGACCCGAAGGGCGGCGGTTTCCATGTCGCAGCCCATCTCGGACGCATAGCGCAGGGCGTGGGCGCGGATGAAGTTCAGCGCCTCGGGCTCATCGGCGGTGGCGGCCTTGAAGGCTGCTTCGGCCAGCATCCGGGTTTGCAGGGGCAGGAGGTCGCGGAAGATGCCGGAGAGGGTCATCACCACGTCGATCCTTGGCCGCCCCAGGTCCGCGAGCGGGATGAGGTCGGCGCCGGAAAGCCGGCCATAGCCGTCGAAGCGGGGCCGCGCACCCATCAGCGCAAGAGCCTGCGCGATCGGGCCGCCGTCGGACTTGATGTTGTCGCTGCCCCAGAGGACCAGCGCCACGCTGCGCGGCAGGGTCGGGTGGGTCGCCAGCAAGCGGTCGGCCTGCGCCTTGCCATCGGCAAGGGCAAAGGCGGTCGGCATGCGGAACGGGTCGAAGGCGTGGATGTTGCGGCCCGTGGGCAGGATCTGCGGCGAGCGGATCAGGTCTCCACCCGGGACGGGGGCAATGTAGCGCCCCGAAAGCGCGCGGAGGAGGGCGGGGATTTCGGTGTCGGTTTGCAGGTGCTGCGCGGCTGCCGCGCGGGCTTCGGCATCGTCGGGCATCAGGGCCAGGTATTCGGCGCGCTGGGCGTCGGTCATGGGCCGCCCGAGGACATGCAGGCCGTCGGTGATAAGCGCGCCTTCGGTTTCCAGCAGCTTCAGCCAGAGCGCGTCGGGGTTGGACGGGTCCATGTCCACGGCGCGGGCCTGCTCGGCGATCAGAAGGCCAAGATCGGCGCGGTCGGGGGCGTCGGGCGGCAGGGCGCGAAAGCGGGTCAGGCTGTCCTTCAGGTCGGCAAGGCCCTTGTAGAGGCCGGATTGCGCCAAGGGGGGCGTCAGGTGGGTGACGGTGACGGCGTTGGAACGACGCTTGGCCAGGGTCGCTTCGGACGGGTTGTTGGCGGCGTAGAGGTAGACGTTCGGCAGGTTGCCGATCAGCCGGTCGGGCCAGCATTTGCCGGACAGGCCCGCCTGCTTGCCGGGCATGAATTCCAGCGCCCCGTGCATGCCGAAGTGCAGAAGCACGTCCGCGCCGAAATCGCGTTTCATCCAGTCGTAGAAGGCGGTGAAGGCGTGGGTCGGGGCGAAGCCCTTCTCGAACAAGAGCCGCATCGGGTCGCCTTCGGTGCCAAAGACCGGCTGGATCCCGACGAAGACATTGCCGAACTGGCGGCCCAACACGAAGACCTCCGCCCCGTTGGATTGGGCGCGGCCGGGGGCGGGGCCCCAGACCTTCTCGGTCTCGCCCAGCCAGCGCGATCGGCGGACCAGGTCCGAGGCGGGGATGCGGGCGGCGACGTTGGCGGGCTGGCCGAAGGCTGTGGCGTTGCCGCCGAGAACAGCCTCGCGCAGGGCGTCCAGGCTCGCGGGTGGGGTGATGTCGTAACCGTCGGCCCGCATGGCGTGAAGCATGTTCAACAGGCTTTCGAAGACGCCGAGGTAGGCGGCGGTGCCGACTGCGCCTGCGTTCGGCGGAAAGCCGTAAAGGACGATGGCGACCTTGCGCTTCGCGGTCTCGGACCGGCGCAGGGTGGCAAGGCGAAAGACCTTTTCAGACAGCGCCTCGATCCGTTCCGGGCAGGGGGCCATGACGCGCGAGGCGTGGTCGGCGGGGGCAGCGCACATCTTGATGCAGCCGGCGCAGCCGTTTGCGTCATGACGGCCGGCAAAGACGGTGGGGTTGGTCGCGCCGTCGATTTCCGGCAGCGCGATCAGCATGGTGGTCTCGACCGGACCAAGGCCGCCGTCGGTGGCGGCCCATTGGCCGAGGGTCTGGAATTCAAGCGGGTGGGCGGCGATGTAGGGCGTGTCGA
>PNNE01000098.1 GCA_013824055.1 Rhodobacter sp.
GGGTGGCGCCACCGCCGACGTCAAGGAAGTTGGCGGGCTCGGCGCCGTAGAGCTTGATGATGTCCATCGTGGCCATCGCCAACCCTGCGCCGTTGACCATGCAGCCGATCTCGCCATCCAGCGCGATGTAGTTCAGGTCGAACTTCGAGGCCGCCAGTTCCTTGGGGTCTTCCTCGGTCTCGTCGCGCAGGGCTGCGATGTCGGGGTGGCGGTAGATCGCGTTGCCGTCGAAGGCCATCTTGGCGTCGAGGAGCTTCAAGGAGCCGTCCTTGAGCACGCAGAACGGGTTGATCTCCAGCATGTCCATGTCCTTGTCGGTGAACAGCTGGTACAGCTTCTTGACGATCTGCACGCAGGATTTCACCTGCGCGCCGGTCAGGCCCAGGGCAAAGGCGACGCGGCGGCCGTGGAAATCCTGCAACCCGGTGGCCGGGTCGACAGTGAAGCTGTGGATCAGTTCGGGCGTGTCGTGGGCGACATCCTCGATCGACATGCCGCCCTCGGTCGAGGCGACGATCGAGATGCGGCTGGTCTGCCGGTCGATCAGGAGGGCGAGGTAGAACTCGCGGTCGATGTCCGAGCCGTCTTCGATGTAGATGCGGTTGACCTGCTTGCCTGCGGGGCCGGTCTGGATGGTGACCAGGGTGCGGCCCAGCATCTGGCGGGCGAATTCGGCAGCCTCGCCGACCGAGCGCGCCAGACGGACGCCGCCCTTTTCACCGGCCTCGGGTTCCTTGAAGTGGCCCTTGCCGCGGCCGCCAGCGTGGATCTGGGATTTGACCACCCAGAGCGGGCCGTCAAGTTCCCCGGCGGCGGTCTTGGCATCTTCGGCCTTCAGGACGACGCGGCCGTCGCTGACCGGAATGCCGTAGCTGCGCAGAAGTTCTTTGGCCTGGTATTCGTGGATGTTCATGGGGCGCCCCTTGGAATTGACGGCCGGGATGTGGTCAGGGGCGTTCTGGCACGGCTTCGCCCGCGTTCCAAACGGCAAATGCCTGTAATGCAGGCGAAATGCCGGGAAAATGCAGGTTGTGATCACAGGATGGAAAAGTGTGATCACACGGTGGAAAATTGTGATCACATGGTGGCGGTAACGCCAGATGACGGTCCGAATCACCGCTGCGGTGGCAAGATTGACAAGGATTGGCGCGCTTGCGAAGCCTGGGGCTTGAAAGATGGAGGCCAAGATGCCGCGCCCAAGCGCCAACGACATCACGCAAGACACCCTGCCGAAGATCAGCCACGGGCGCGGGGTCTATCTGTGGGACACCGAGGGACGGCAGTACATCGACGGCTCGGGGGGGCCGGCGGTGTTCTCGGTCGGCCACGGCGATCCCAGGGTGAACGAGGCCGTGGCGCGGCAGATGGAACGCGTGGCCTATGGCTATCGGTATCTTTTCTCCTCGGACCCCCTGGAGGAAATGAGCGAGATCCTGTGCCGCGCCACGGGGCTGGCGGACATGGTCTATACGACAAGCGGGTCTGAAGCGGTGGAAAGTGCGGTGAAGATCGCCTTGCAGTACCACTTTGACCGGGGCGAGCCGGGCCGGGTGACCTTCATCGCGCGCAAGCGGTCCTGGCATGGCAACACGCTGATGGCGACGGCGCTGTCGGGGTTTCAGGACCGGCAGCGGGCTTTCGCCGGGGCCTTGCCCTCGGTGGGGCGGGTGAGTGCGGCAAATGCCTATCGGCTGCCCTCCGGGGTAAGCCGTGAGGGGCTGGTCGCACATCTGGCGGCAGAGCTGGAGGCAGAGATCCTCCGCCTGGGGCCGGAGACCGTGGCAGGGTTCATCTTCGAGCCGGTGGTGGGCGCGGCGGGCGGGGCCTTGCCTGCACCGGACGGGTACGGGCGCGCGGTGGCCGAGGTCTGTCGGCGGCACGGGGTGCTGGTGATCTGCGACGAGGTGATGTGCGGATCGGGCCGGACCGGGGTCTGGCGCGCGTCCGAAGAGGATGGGATCACCGCGGACATCATCACCGTGGCGAAGTCGCTGTCGGGCGGCTATCTGCCGCTGGGCGCGGCGATCTACACCAGGGAAATCGCGGATGTGATGGCGGCCGGGCACGGCGGGCCGCTGACCGGGCATACCTACACCGGGCACACGGCCTGCCTCGCGGCCGGGGTGGCGGTGCAGAAGATCGTGGCCGAAGAGGACCTGCTGGCCCGCATCCGCGACAAGGGGCCGCGCTGGCGGTCGGACTTGGCGGAGCGACTGGCGCATATCCGCCAGGTGGGCGACCTGCGGGGGCGGGGCTATTTCATCGGGGTGGAGATCGTGGCGGACCCGCAGACGCAGGCTCCGTTCGACGCCGCGCTGGGGGTCAACGCTCGCATCCGGGCGGAAGGGCTGCGGCGGGGGCTGATCTGCTATCCGTCGGGTGGGCATGTGGATGGGGCTGCGGGGGATACGGTCATCCTGGCGCCGCCGTTCAACGCGACAGATGCCGAGCTGGACGAGATCGCCGACAAGCTGGAGGCGACGCTGGAGACGGTGTTGCACGGCCTGTGAGCGCTGCGCGGGTTGGGGCGGCTGTCGAATTGAGCGCCTTGGCAGGCGCGAAGACCTTTTGTCTCGCCTCTGTGCGTGAAGGACGCACAGAGGCTCGGGAGTGCTCCGCAGG
>PNNE01000299.1 GCA_013824055.1 Rhodobacter sp.
CCGGGTTTGTCGAGCAGCGTCATGCGCAGGTAGTAGGGGGCGGGCGTCGCGGCGCGGGCGGGCTGGGCAGCGACAAGGGTGCTGGCGGGTTGGCCGAAGGTCGGCAGGCGGAAGCCGCGGGCGATGTCGATCACGTCGGCCATGACGGCGCTGGCGGTAGGGCCCATGCCGGCGCCAGGGCCGCGCAGGACGATCTGGCCGACGCTGTCGCCTTCAAGCACGACCATGTTGGTGCCGCCCTGCAACTGGCCAAGCGGGCTGTCGGCGGGGACGAGGCAGGGGGTCATCCGTTGCTCAAGCCCCCGCCCGGTCATCTGGGCCACGCCCAGCAGCTTGATGCGGTAGCCCATGTCCTCGGCCAGGCGGATGTCGTCGATGGACACGTTGCCGATGCCCTCCAGTTCGACAGCGTCAAAGGCGACGCGGGTGCCGAAGGCGATGGCGGCAAGGAGCGAAAGCTTGTGGCCCGCGTCGATGCCGCCGACATCCAGGTTCGGGTCAGCTTCCAGGTAGCCAAGCTGGCGGGCTTCCTCGAACACGGTCTCGTAGGGCAGATTCTCGGCCTGCATCCGGGTCAGGATGTAGTTGCAGGACCCGTTCATCACCCCCATGACGCGCTTGATGCGGTTGCCGGCAAGGCCTTCGGTCAGGGCCTTGATGACGGGGATGCCCCCGGCGACGGCGGCCTCGAACCGCAGGGCAAGGTTCGCGGCCTCGGCCGCTTCGGCGAGGGCCTGGCCGTGATGGGCAAGCAACGCCTTGTTGGCGGTGACGATGTGTTTGCCCGCCGCAATGGCGGCCTCGGTGGCGTCCTTCGCCGGGCCGTCGTGACCGCCCATCACCTCGACGAAGATGTCGATGTCGGGGCGTTGCGCCAGGGCGACCGGATCGGTTTCCCACGCATAACCGGACAGGTCGGCATCGCGGTTCTTCGTGCGGTCGCGAGCCGAGACGGCGGTGATCGCCACCGGGCGGCCAGCGCGGGCGGCGATCAGGTCGGCGTGGGCCTGGACAATCCTGACCACACCGATGCCGACGGTCCCGAGACCGGCAAGACCAAGACGCAAGGGGACGGCGGACATCGG
The DNA here is from genome assembly GCA_013824055.1 of Rhodobacter sp. GTDB lineage: Bacteria > Pseudomonadota > Alphaproteobacteria > Rhodobacterales > Rhodobacteraceae > Tabrizicola. The sequence goes on from PNNE01000299.1 coordinate 1,086, forward strand.
GGAACCTTTGGCAGTTTGCGGCTTCCGTCTGTTAGCCGGAAGCCGGGAGAGGTGCAACGCCGTCAGGGCGCAGGGGGTGCTGCGGAAATGCCCGCGGCCCGCGCCCGCAGCCCGGCCGCGCGGGCCAGGACGTCGGGACCGGGGTCGGCGGCCTGCGGCCCGGCCTGAGCGAGAAGCCCGTCGATCGGCAGCAACTGCGGCGGCGGGCCGGTGTCGGCCCCCATCGCATCAAGCTGGGGGAAGGGGGCGCAGCCCGGAAGGCTGGCGACGAGCAGGGCGGAAGCGAGCAGGCGCATGATGATCCCGGTGTGACCCCGGCAAGCTAGCCCCGGAACGCGCCGGGGGGAAGCCGCAGACAGCACCTGACGAGCGCAAGCAGTGGCGCGGTCAGGTGCAGGTCGAGGTGCCCGCCAGACAGAGCCTGCGGTTGCGGGGACGGGTCACGACGAACTGGCCATAGGTTCCGTCGTCCACCCCGACCAGAAAGCCCGCCAGGACGGTCTTCATCTGGGTCTGGAACCGCACCTCGGTCTCCACGACGAACAGGCTTTCGCCTGCGTTCATCCTCGGGACCCTGGTGCCTCTCCAGCCCTGGATGGCGGCCTGGGTCAGCGGGGTGGCCTTGTTCTGCGGCGACATCGAGAAGAGCAGCCGGTAGGAACCCCTGTTCTCATCGCAGACCAGGGCGGTCGGCGAGACGCATTCGAAGCTGGTGATCCGGATCGCGACATCATGGCCGCCCGGCGTCAGGAAGTTCACCACGTTCTGCAGACCGTTCGCGAAGGCCAGCGGAATGTCGTCCCTCTGGCGCGACAGCAGGTCGGCCACCGAATAGGCGGCCTTCTGCGTGACGTTGACGGTGCGGAACACGTCCCAATAGATGAACATCGCGACCAGTGCCCAGATGATCAGCGGCATCATCACGATGCCTTCCGCAAGGATCAGGCCGTCTTCGTCGCGGAGAAACGCCTTGAAACGCTGGATCGGTTTGCGCATCTGTCTCATCCCGGTTCGTTCACGAAGACCGAGTTCACCAGCAGCGCGTAGGTGCCATCGGGTTCAGGGCTCATCCCGACCGAGATCGCCGTGGTCGGGAACATCGGCCTTTCCTTCAGGCAGATGCGCATGAGCATGATGTCGTTGTCGGTGCCATAGGCGAATTCATTGGCCGGAGGCTCGGCCAGGTTCAGGTCCTGCACCCGGTCGACGCAGTTTCTTGGCGGGGCGACCATCGCGAAGGTGCCGGTGTTGATCGGCTGCATCCAGATTCTCATGTTGTTCATGCAGGTCGCGACCGAATTGACCATCATCCCTTCCGAACAGATCCTCTCCTTCAGGTCCTGGTGCGAGAAGTTCCGGTAATTGCCCAGCCGGATCTGGCGGACAGTTTCGTCGACGGCACGGTCGAACATGACGTGGCGCGCCATGAACATGCTGCTTTCGAACGAGATCGTGAAGATCAGGAAGATGAGCGGGAAGACGAAGACGAACTCGATCGGGCCGGTCCCGGATTCGTCGCTGAGG
>PNNE01000265.1 GCA_013824055.1 Rhodobacter sp.
GCCCGCCCGGCACGACATCCAGGACGCAGAGGTTGGTGATGATCCGGTTGACCACGGCCTTGCCGGTCAGCGGCAGCGAGCAGGCGCGCAGCACCTTGGATTCGCCGTGCTTGGAGGTGTGGTCCATGACGACGACCACGCGGCCCACGCCGGCCACCAGGTCCATCGCCCCGCCCATGCCCTTGACCAGCTTGCCCGGGATCATCCAGTTCGCGAGATCGCCGTTTTCGGCCACTTCCATCGCGCCCAGGATCGCCATCGCGATCTTGCCGCCGCGGATCATCGCAAAGCTGGTGGCGGAATCGAAATAGGCGGTCTGCGGCAGTTCGGTGATGGTCTGCTTGCCCGCGTTGATCAGGTCGGGGTCTTCCTCGCCCTCATACGGGAAGGGACCCATGCCAAGCATCCCGTTTTCCGATTGCAGGGTCACGTTCACGCCCTTGGGGATGTAGTTTGCCACCAGCGTCGGGATGCCGATGCCAAGGTTCACATACATCCCGTCCCGCAGCTCTTGCGCGGCGCGGGCGGCCATGCCGTTGCGGTCCCAGCCCTTGACGTCGGTCATCATGCGTTCTCCCGCTTGCGCACGGTGCGCTGTTCGATCCGCTTTTCATGCGGCCCCTGCACGATCCGGTGCACATAGATGCCCGGCAGGTGGATCGCGTCGGGGTCAAGCGACCCGAGCGGCACGATCTCCTCGACCTCGACCACGCAGGTCTTGCCGCAGGTGGCGGCGGGCACGTTGAAGTTGCGCGCGGTCTTGCGGAAGACAAGGTTGCCCGAGGGGTCGGCCTTCCAGGCCTTGACGATGGCAAGGTCGGCGACGATCCCGCGTTCCAGGATGTAGGTGCGGCCGTCGAAGTCGTGGTGCTCTTTCCCTTCGGCGATGACGGTGCCGACGCCGGTCGCGGTGAAAAAGCCGGGGATGCCCGCGCCGCCCGCCCGCATCCGTTCGGCCAGCGTGCCTTGCGGGTTGAACTCCAGCTCCAGCTCTCCCGAAAGATACTGGCGCATGAATTCGGCGTTCTCGCCGACATAGGACGAGATCATCTTCCTGACCTGCCGGGTTTCCAAAAGCACGCCCAGGCCGAAGCCGTCGACGCCGGCATTGTTCGAGGCGACAGTCAGCCCCCTGGTGCCGGCATCGCGGATTGCGCCGATCAGCAGTTCGGGGATGCCGCAAAGGCCGAAGCCCCCGGCGGCGATCAGCATGCCGTCGTGCAGAAGCCCGTCAAGGGCAGCGGCAGCGCTTGGATAGACTTTGTTCATCGGTGTTCTCCCTCCGGTTCCACGGCTGCGGCGGGAACATCGGACCGGGGTGATCCTGAAAGATTGCGCGCGGGCCTGCCATCCGTAAGAATACGTATATCACTACGTAGAGGGCAGGGATGCGCGATTATGAAAGGCTGGCCTTCCAGCACGCGCCGGATGCGACGCTGATCCTGGCCGAGCGGGTGATCCTGCGGGCCAGCCTGCGGGTCGAGGCGGTGTTCGGCTGGCGACCCGCCGAGTTGGAGGGACAGTCGATCCGGCTGCTCTATCCCGGTCAGACGGATTACGAGCTGATCGGCGAACGGGCGCGCAAGGCGATGCAGGGCGCGGCGGTCTACCGGGACGAACGCTTCATGCGGCGGAAGGACGGGCAGGTCCTGTGGATGGAGGGGCACGGCGCGGCGCTGGATGCGGGCGATCCGCAGCGGCTGGCGATCTGGACCTACCGCCCGATCGAGACCGAGGCCGGCGCCGACGGCCAGCTGACCGCCACGGAAAAGCGCATCGCGCGGTATCTGGTGAACGGCTTCACCTCGAAGGAGATTGCCCTGGCGCTGGGGTCATCGCCCCGGACAGTCGAGGTGCACCGGGCGAACATGATCCGCAAGACCGGGGTGCGGAACAGCTTCGAGCTGGTCCGGCGGCTGTTGTCGGCGGGCGCGGGTGGGGGTTAGCGGGCAAGGACCGGCCTTTTCCTTGCCGGGCCGCAGGGATAAGGTCGTGCCCGCTGCCCGCGTGGTGAAATGGTAGACACTGGGGACTTAAAATCCCCTGGCCGCAAGGCCGTGCCGGTTCGAGCCCGGCCGCGGGTACCAGGTTTCCGAAGATCCTGGACAGAAGACGGCCCGGGAGACACTCCCGGGCCGCTGTCAGTCTTTTTCAGGCCACTCGCCGATGCCGCTCAGGCGCGCAGGTCGAAGCGGTCGGCTTCCATCACCTTGACCCAGGCCGAGACGAAGTCGCAGACGAACTTCTCGCGGTTGTCGTCCTGGGCATAGACCTCGGCATAGGCGCGCAGGATGGAGTTCGAGCCGAACACCAGGTCCGCGCGGGTCGCCGTCCACTTCACCGCGCCGGTCTTGCGGTCGGTCAGTTCGTAAAGGTTGGACCCCTTCGGCACCCACTTCAGGCCCATGTCGGTCAGGCCGGTGAAGAAGTCGGTGGTCAAAGCCCCCACACGGTCGGTAAAGACGCCATGCGCCGTGCCGCCGTGGTTGGTGCCGATCACCCGCATCCCGCCCAGAAGGCAGGTCATCTCATGCGCGGTCAGACCCATGAGCTGCGCGCGGTCGAGCAGCAGTTCCTCGG
>PNNE01000385.1 GCA_013824055.1 Rhodobacter sp.
CCTTGCCGTTGACCACGACCTTGCCCGAACCGGGCTTGACCCAGACGCGGGCGACCGCGTCCTTGCGCTTGCCGGTCGCGTAGGACCGGCCCAGCTTGTCACGGACCGCCACGCGGGGGGCCGCTTCGACGGCGGCGGGTGCCGAACCGACAGCCGACTTCAGGTCATCAAGAGATTTGATATCGGCCATGATCACGCGCTCCGGGTGTTCTTCGGGTTCAGGACCTTGACGTCCAGAACGGTGGGCTGCTGTGCTTCATGCGGATGCTCGGCACCGGCATAGACGCGCAGGTTGGTCATCTGCTGACGGCCCAGGCGGTTGCGGGTGATCATGCGCTCGACGGCCTTTTCGACCACACGCTCGGGGTGCTTGCCTTCCAGCACCTGCCGCGCGGTGCGCTGCTTGATGCCGCCGGGGTGGCCGGTGTGCCAGTAGTAGACCTTGTCATCACGCTTCTTGCCGGTCATCTGGATCTTGTCGGCGTTGATGATGATGACGTTGTCACCCATGTCCATGTGGGGGGTGAAGGTCGGCTTGTTCTTGCCGCGCAGGATGTTGGCGACGATCGTGGCAAGGCGGCCCAGAACAACGCCCTCGGCGTCGATCAGGATCCACTTCTTCTCGATGTCCGCCGGAGTAGCGGTGAAGGTTTTCATGGTTTTCCCAAAGAAGAAGGGGGCATGAGGCGCCCCCGGAAACTCGGATGCGGGCTTATCGCCGAAGCCCCCTTGCGCGTCAAGCGCCCACACCAAGATTTAAGTGCCTATAAACAACACGTTACAACAACGGTATCATGATACCCCACAAAAGGCCTGTCCTCTTTGCCGAAATATCCCCGCCGGGGGCGTTACCGCAGCTTCGGCGGGCGCGACGGGTCCATGCCGGGGGCTGCGGGGGCTGCGGGGGTTGCGGGGGTTGCGGGCGTCTGTGGCGCGGGCAGATCGAACCGCAAGCCGACTCTGGCCATCGCGATTGCCGCCGGGTCGCCGCCTGCAAGGAAGACCACGTCCAGCTCGCCCGCATCGATGCCCGAGAAGACCAGCGCCTCGTTCATCGCGCGGGCCAGGGCCGCTTCCGCCCCCTCTACCGCATCCAGCACCGCCAGGAGGTGGCCGCGCCGCCCGCCCGCATAGACCACACCCGCCAGCACTGCCGCCGCCGCCAGCCCACTGGCCCGGGCAAGCTTGCCGTCCAGTGCCGCGATCAGCGCCTCGGGGACCATCGGGGCCAGGAACTCCTGTGGCCGCGCCTCTACCGCTTCGGGGCCGCTGTCAAGCGTCTGGGCCAGCCAGTCCATCGCCTCGGGCGGAAGCAGCATCGACGACGGGGCCACGCCCAGGTTGACGCCCATCCCGATCCCCTGCCCTTTCAGCAGCCCCGCAATGACCCGTCCCGGCAGGGCGGCATAGGGCGCGATCCCGCCGGTAAAGCTGGCCAGCCGCTCCTCGCGGTCGAAGACCAGAACGACCGGCCCGTCCTCCAGGTCGAAGATCCGCGGCTCCAGGCTTTCGCCCATCGCCTCGCGCTCCAGCAGCAGCACCATCTCGCCATCGGCCAGCCGCTCGAAGAAGCGCAGGCGCAGGGCCTCGTTCTCGGGGTCGGCCGAGACGGCGGCATGCGCGGCATCGAGCAGGGTTGTGACATCAGACATCCAGCACCTCCCGCACCCGCTGGCGAAGGGCCGCAAGAAGCTCGGCCTCGAACCAGGGATGGCGTTTCAGCCACCCCGTATTCCGCCACGACGGATGCGGCAAGGGAAAGACGCCGCGCGCGGCCGGGGCGCGCCAATCGGCCACGGCTTCGGTCACGTGACGCAGACCCCCGTGCCAGCGGATCGCGGCACCGCCGACCAGCAGGGTCAGCGGCATGTCGCCCAGAGCTGCCAGCACGCGCGCCCGCCAGGTCGCCGCGCAGATCGGCGGCGGCGGCAGGTCGCTGCCTTTCGCGTCATAGCCGGGAAAGCAGAACGCCATCGGCACCACGGCCACCCGGTCAAGGTCGTGGAACTCGGCCTCGGTCACACCCATCCAGTCGCGCAACCGGTCGCCGGAGCGGTCCGTGAAGGGCCGCCCGCTGCCATGCACCCGCAGACCCGGAGCCTGCCCTGCCACCAGGACCCGCGCCCCGGGCCGGAACCAGACGACCGGGCGCGGCGCATGAGCGGTTGCGGTCGCGGCAAAACGCGCTGCGCAAAGGCGGCAGGCGGTGATTTCGTCTCTCAACTGCATCTCCCAAGCCTGACCCGAGCCGCCGCGACCCGCAACCCCGGCCACAAGCTGCTCCCTGAAGGTTGTCGAAGCCAGCCCGCCGCCCAGGCCTGCCCCCCACCCGACATGCATGAATCCCGCAGAAGGCAGGGACGACCCCGCATCCGCACCGGACTGCCCCGAACCGCCGATGATGGCCTTGAGCCTGACGAACAACCGTCCAGCCGCGCCTGGCCCCGATCCTTCGTCCGCGGCAGCGCCGTTGCGGGGGGTTCGATGCCCCCTGCGACGGCGTCCCGTCCAAAGCTCGGCCCGCCCATTGCGGCGGGCGGAAAAGCCGGTCAAATGGACCC
>PNNE01000164.1 GCA_013824055.1 Rhodobacter sp.
GGACGCGCCGGGCTCGCCGGTGGCCAAGCTGGAGAACGAGAAGCCCCAGGGCGAGACGATCGCCTATGACGAGCTGATCAAGTCCTGGCAGTAAGCCAGCTGGCGAAGGGCGGGGCGTCTTTGCCCCGCCCTTTTGCATCGCTTCTTCCCGCTTCCCTGAACTGGTGCCCGGGCGATGCCGGGCGAACCCGCAGCGATGACAGCCTTCCGGACCACCACCCCCTCGGGCAGGACGCGCGCCTTTGGCGCGGGCCTGCGCTTTGACGGCACTCCGGGCACCTGGAACGCGATCACCGACGTGCCGGGCGTGACGGTGGGCTATGCGACGCTGATCGCGGGCGATGGTGCCCTGCGCCGCGGCACAGGCCCGATCCGCACCGGAGTGACGGCGATCCTGCCACGCCCCGTCAACCGGCTTTGGGACCCGGTCTTTGCCGGCCTTTTCAGCCTGAACGGCAATGGCGAGCTGACCGGCAGCCACTCCATCGAAGAGACCGGAAAGCTCGGCCTGCCGATCACGATCACCAACACCCATTCCTGCGGCCTGGCCCGCGATGCCACGGTGCGCTGGGCAGTCGATGCCTTCCCCGATGATCTGGGTGACGACTTCGCCCTGCCCGTCGCGGCCGAGACCTATGACGGCTTTCTGAACGACATCAACGGCTTTCATGTGACCGAAGCGCATGTGCGCGCCGCCATCGACAGTGCCCGCAGCGGCCCTGTCGACGAAGGCAGCGTCGGTGGCGGCACCGGGATGAAGTGTTTCGGCTTCAAGGCGGGCTCTGGCACCGCCTCGCGACGGGTGGCCTGTGGCGGGGACTATCACCTGGGGGTCTTCGTGCAGGCGAACTTCGGCGCGCGCGGCGATCTCGTGATCCAGGGCCGCCGCATCGGACTTGACCCCGGCCTGCCGCAGATGGTGACCCGCGCCCCCGCGCCGGACCTCAGCTCGATCATCGCGGTGATCGCCACGGACGCGCCGTTCCTGCCGCACCAGTTGCGGCGCCTGGCGCGCCGGGCCAGCTTTGGCGTCGGTCGGCTGGGCGGGATCGCCCGACATTCCTCGGGCGACATCTTCCTGGCCTTCTCGACCGCCGGTCAGGACCTTGCGGGCCGGGGTGCGCCAGCTCTGCGCAGCGTCCGCTTCCTGCCGGACGAGCATATCGACCCGTTCTTCGAAGCCGTGGTACAGGCGACAGAGGAAGCCATACTGAACAGCATGATCGCGAATGACGGGATGACCGGACGCGACGGGAATTTCGTCCCCGCCCTGCCGCTTGCCGCGCTGGGGCTTCACGGGTGACGCAGGCGCCAGATCAGGGAAAGCACAGCACATGACCCATATCCTTGCCATCGACCAGGGCACCACATCGTCGCGCGCGATCCTGTTCGACGCCGACTTGCGCCCCGTGGCGCATGCCCAGGAAGAGTTCGCGCAGCATTACCCCCAGCCCGGCTGGGTCGAGCATGACCCGGCTGACCTGTGGTCCACAGTGGCCGCCACTGCGCGCTCCGTGATCGAGCGGGCCGGGGGCAATGCCAGTTCCATCGTCGGGATCGGCATCACCAACCAGCGCGAGACGACGCTGATCTGGGACCGCGCCACCGGCCAGCCGATCCATCCCGCGATTGTCTGGCAGGATCGGCGGACGGCGGACACCTGCACCGCCCTGAAGCACCAGGGCCATGAGCCGATGATCACCGCCCGCACCGGCCTTCTGCTCGATCCCTATTTCTCGGGCACCAAGGTCAAATGGCTGCTTGACCACGTCGAAGGCGCCCGCGACCGCGCCAACCGGGGCGAGCTTGCCTTCGGCACCGTCGACACCTGGCTGATCTGGAACCTGACCGGCGGCCGGGTCCACGCCACCGACGCCACCAACGCCTCGCGCACCCTGCTTTACAACATCGCTGAAGGCCGGTGGGACAAGGACATCTGCACGCTGCTTGACGTGCCGATGGCGCTGCTTCCCGAGGTCCGCGACTGCGCCGACCGGTTCGGCACGACCCGCCCCGACCTTTTCGGCCGCGAGATCCCGATCCTTGGCGTGGCAGGCGACCAGCAGGCCGCCACTGTGGGCCAGGCCTGCTTCCAGCCCGGCATGATGAAATCCACCTATGGCACCGGCTGCTTTGCGCTGCTGAACACCGGAACCGACATGGTTCCGTCAAGCAACCGCCTGCTGACCACCATCGCCTACCAGTTCAATGGCCGGCCGACCTACGCTCTCGAAGGCTCGATCTTCATCGCCGGGGCCGTTGTCCAGTGGCTACGCGACGGGTTGAAGATCATCCGCGAGGCGAAAGAGACCCAGCCCCTCGCCGACCAGGCCGAGGAGGCGCAGGGCGTCATCCTCGTCCCCGCCTTCACCGGCCTTGGTGCGCCCTACTGGCGGCCGGATTGCCGGGGCGCGGTCTTCGGCCTGACCCGCAACTCCGGCCCCGCCGAATTCGCGCGCGCCGCGCTGGAAAGCGTCGGCTACCAGACCCGCGACCT
>PNNE01000366.1 GCA_013824055.1 Rhodobacter sp.
GGTCTATGCCGAGGATGGGATGACGCTGGAACAGCTGATGGCGTTCACGGTGAACCCGGATCATGCGCGTCAGGTCCAGGTCTGGGATGCGGTGATGAACTCCTGGAACAAGGAGCCCTATGCCATCCGCCGCATGCTGACCGAGACCTCGGTTCGGGCCTCGGATCGTCGCGCGGTTTTCGTCGGCATCGATGCCTATGAAGCGGCGGGTGGTTTCGTGATGCGCGACCTGTTCCAATGCGACGACGGTGGCTGGCTCGAGGACCCTGCCCTCCTCGACCGGCTGGTCGCCGAGAAGCTTCAGGCTGAAGCCGAGGCGCTGGTCGCCGAGGGCTGGAAGTGGATCGAGGTGGCGACCGACCTGCCCTACGGCTACAGCCACGGTCTGCGGCGTCTGGCCGGTGATCCCGCGCCGATGACCGATGAGGAAAGCGCGGCCCATGCGGCGCTCCTCGCCGAATATCGCGGGCTGGAGGAGGAATACTCTGGTCAGGACGAGTATCCCGAAGAAATCGATGCCCGGCTCGGGCAGCTTGAGATGGCCATGAAAGCGCTCGAGCAACGGCCCCTGACCTACGATCAGGTCGCGGTTACGCGCGCGGGCGTGTTCGTGACGCTGGATCGGGACGGCAGTCTCGCGATTCATCGCGGGTACGTTCGGCCAGAGGACGAGCCGCACGAGGAGACCGCGGTCCAGGATGGCGATGGTGTGGATGCCATGGGGCAGGGTGGTGATGTCGGTGTTTCCAGCTGGAAACCATCAGCGACCTCCGCAGGGGGCACCGTCATCACTTCGGGTGGTCAGCCGATTGGCGCGGATGCGTCCGAGGAAGACGACGACGGCGCCCTGAAGCCTCTGCCCGAACGGCTGGTCATGGAACTGACTGCCCACCGGACCCTCGCGCTGCGCGAGGCCATCGGGCGGTCGCCGGACATTGCGCTGACACTCCTGCTCCTGAAGCTGGTGACGGATACCTTCCGCACCTCCTCGGCCTCGGGCAGCTGCCTCGAAGCCTCGGTGCGTCACGTCTACTTGTCGGCGCAAGCGCCCGATCTGAAGGACAGCGTCGTGGCGAAGCTCGTCGACGAACGTCATGCCGCTTGGGAGGCCGATCTGCCTCTTGGTGACGATACTGCGCTCTGGGACTATCTGACCGTGCTCGACCAAGGTAGCCGTATGGCGCTCCTGGCACATTGCCTCAGCTTCGGCATCAACGCGCTCCATGAGAAGGTGAACCCCTATGGGGCGGGCATTTCTGCCAGCGGTCTGACCCGCCGCATGGCGCATGCCGATCTGGTGGCGCGTGCCGTCGATCTCGACATGGTCGAAGCGGGCTGGGAGCCGACGGTCGATGGCTACCTCAACCGTGTGCCCAAGGCCCGGATCCTCGAAGCCGTGCGCGAGGCGAAGGGGGACGGCACCGCGCAGCTTCTGGATCATCTGAAGAAGGGCGAGATGGCCACGGAAGCCGAGCGGCTCCTCAAGGGCAGCGGCTGGTTGCCCGAGGTCCTGCGCCGGGCCGATCTGGCGGCACTCGACGGCGAGCAGATCGCAGAAGGGCAGGGGGAGGAGGTAGGCCAGCACGAAGACGTCGATCTCCCGGCCTTCCTGACGGCCGATCTGCCGAAGAGCGTCGTGTCGATGATGGCTGCGGAATAATCTGAGGCATTTGGGGGCGGGGAAACCCGCCCCTCACACTCACAAACACAGCAATATCAATATGATGAGTGCGAATACTCGCATTCGGGATGAGGAATCATGTCTGCAACGAACATCATCGATACCGCCCCTCTCGGGGCACTGATCCGCTACACCGACGGCAGTCCCAGGCCGCCGGCGCGTTTCACCAAAAAGCTCGCCGCCTGGGAGCGTTCGAACGGCGTGGGCCGTCTTGTGAAGAAAGAGCCGCCCAGGGTCTATCCGACTTGGACTGCACCAGCCTCTTTCACGCTGCATGAGGGCAACTTCTCCTCGGACGGGGTCATCCTCGTCACCATCATGCGCAGCCATTCGGCGGACAGCCGGTCGATCTTCGAGGTGGCCGAAGAACCGAAGCCCGGGCAGGTCCGCGTGCTTCTGGATTTTGGTGGCAACACCGAGCTGCTGCACTTGGCAGAGTCCATCACCGCGGCCCAACTCTGGATCGCGAGGGAGGGCTATCGCAATGCGCGGTTCGAGATCGTCAGTGCCGAGGACGGCGAGAGGGCAGGGGGCGCGGACCTGGCCGCCTGAGCCCTGAGAATGCGTGAGGGGCCTGCCCACGGGCGGGCCTCTCACCGACCATAATCTCGTCCCGCTAAGTCGCGGGGCGTCAAAGGTTCCATCCCCCAAGACGGAGGTCGTCAACCTAGAGCCTGCCCGGGAGGCTGGTGGCGTTCGAAGCATCAGCGGGACAATCGGCTCCTGACGTTGGGGCACCATCCCCCGCTCGCCATTCCCTTCCTTGCCCCGAATCCCGTCTTCGAGATCAACCCGCGAGGGGTCGGACTACGGG
>PNNE01000432.1 GCA_013824055.1 Rhodobacter sp.
AGTCGACGCACCCCGGACTGGTCCGGTTCTGGTCACGGATAACTGACAGCACTCTTGCCGTCGTCTTGGCTTTGGGTACAGGCGTCTGTTCCGCGCCAGAGGCCTGGGCAGACGGCTTCATCTTCTCGGTCGGCCCGGATGGCCGACTGATCGACACCGCAGAGGATGCGAGCACGCTTCGCTCCTTCTCAGGTGATGGCTCCGCGCAAACCGACCGCCTTTTTCTCTTTGCCGCGCCGCAATCGGACGAAGATGAGGTCGCCTCCAGCGAGATTGCTGCGCGGGTCACCCCGATGGCGGTCCGCGCCTCCCCAGAAATTCTCCACGCCATTGAAACAACCGCGCTGCGCTACGGCAGCCATGACGCGTTGCGGCAAGCGGGTCTGTCGGTCACCGATTGGGCGCTCTTCTACCGCGCCAATATCGAGGTCGAGAGCGCCTATAACCCTGGCGCATTGAGCCCTGTAGGTGCGATTGGGCTCGGTCAGTTGATGCCGGGCACGGCCAATGATCTTGGTGTCGATCCCCACGACATTCCGCAAAACCTCGACGGCTCGGCCCGGTACCTACTGATGATGCTCGAGCAATTCGGCGATCCTGCGCTGGCGCTCGCCGCTTACAATGCCGGACCCGATGCGGTCGCCCGCCACGGCGGCATCCCCCCGTACCCCGAAACCCAAGGCCATGTGGCCCGTGTGACAGCCGTGTTCCAACGGCTCAGAGGAGACCTGTCGTGACGTCCAAGAACCTTCAAACTGTGTTTCACACGCGGGCCGTTGTCGCGCTCGGTGCGGCTGCCCTAATCGTGCTGGCGGGACCGGCACTCGCCCAGAGTATTGACCTCTCGCCGGTGCAGACACTGCTGCAGGGCATCGTCGATGCGATCACCGGCCCGTTGGGCATCGTGATCGGCACGCTCGCACTGATCGGCGTGTTCCTCTCCTGGCTCTTCGGCATCCTCGATTTCCGTCAGGCGCTCTGGGTCGTGGTCGCGATCGCGGGCATCGCCGCGGCGCCCACCATCGTCGCCGCCATCTGGACGACCTGAGCAAGACCCATGTCGGAGCAGTCCCGCGTGTTCATCGGCCTTCTCAGGCCGCCCAAGCTGATGGGCCTGCCGATCATGTACGCCATGGTCTGGCTCTTCGGCTCAACGCTCCTGTTTCTCTGGGTACAGAGCGGGGTGGTGGCCGTTTTCGCGGCGCTGGCCTGGCCCGCCCTCTGGAAAGCCGCGGACTGGGATCCGAACTTCCTTGATGTCCTAGTGATCACCTTGCAGGAAACCCCGCCTACAACGAACCGCAAACTCCATGGGGGCGACAGCTATGCCCCGTGATGCAGTTGCCGATGATGTGGCCGACGCGCTCGATCCGCTCACCGCGCTGCCCGCATGGGTCAAGGGCGAGAAGCGGCTCTCGTCCATGCTGCCCTATGTGAGCCTTGTCACCGACCGGACGATCCGGACGCGCGGCAACGAGCTGATGCAATGCATCCGGCTCGAAGGGGTGAACAGCACCACGAGCGAGGACGCCCATCTCGACCGGATCGGCGCGCTTCTCGCCGGGATCGTCGCCCAAGTCGGAACCGAGTTCTCCTTTTACCTGCACAAGGTGTCAAAAGCGGTCGACGTGACCCTGCCGCCCATACCGGGCGAGGGCTTCGCGGCTGCCGTCGATCAACGCTGGCGCGCGCATCTTGGACGGTCAGGTCTGCGCGACAAGACGCTGACCTTGACGGTTCTGAAACGCCCTGAGGCGGGCAGCCGCCTTCCCTTCGGTCTGGGTGCGTCCCGCGCCCGACATGCGGCCGACACGACCCGGCGCTTGCGCAAGCTCGACGAGGTCGTGGGGTTTCTGCTGTCGTCCTTCGATGAGCTTAAGCCCCGCTTCCTGTCGGCCAGTACTGGCGAGTTACTGGGCTTCCTCGGCTCGCTCAATACTGGCGAAGAGAACCCGCTCTTCCCGCGCTCGCGCCTAGGGGTGATTGCTGAGGATGTCGCCAATACCCGCGTCACCTTCCGCGGCACGACCATCGCGCTGTCGGATGGCGCCGTCGGCGACAAACTCGGCGCAATCTTCGCGGTGAAGAACTACCCGGCCAAGACCGACAGCCTGATGCTCGACGAGCTGAACCTGCCCGTCGACATGGTGGTCACACACTCCTTTGTGCCGATCAATGCCAACATTATGGCGGGTCGCATCAAGCGGCAGTTGCGCCTGATGCAGGCCGCCAATGACGGGGCCGTCAGCCTCGCGCAGGAACTCGAACTCGCACAGGACGATCTGGAATCGAAACGCCTGATCTTCGGTGAACACCATATGACGGTGGCCGTCTATGCGCGCACCAGAGGCCAGCTCGACGATATCGCGGCCGAGATCCGCAACATCTCCGCCACCTCCGGCATCAACCTGATCTCAGAAGCCTTCGGGGCGCGGGCGCATTTTATGGCGCAGCATCCTGGCAACACCGGGG
>PNNE01000150.1 GCA_013824055.1 Rhodobacter sp.
GGACGGCGACCGCTTCCAGCCGATGGAGGTCAAGATCGACCGCCATCAGGGTGCGAACGCCTGGCTGACCGTCGGCCTGCGCGAAGGCAAGAACCGCGAAATCCGTCGGGCGATGAACCACATCGGCCTGACCGTGAACCGGCTGATCCGCATCTCCTACGGCCCGTTCCGCCTGAACGAATTGCAGCCGGGCGAGGTCGAGAACTGAAACCCCGCGTGCTGCGCGAACAGCTGGGACTGGCCGAGGAGGCCGAGGCCCCGAAACCGGTCCGCAAGCTGGCGCCAAGGCCGGGCAAGACCGGAACCAGGGGGGCCGGACCGGGCGAGGATCGCACGAAGCCCGTGGCCCGGACGCCAAAGCCCGGCGAGGGGCTGAAGCAGTTGTCCGACACCTGGCAGAAGGCGACGCGCGCTCCGGCCAGCAAGGGCGACCGGCCCGCAGCCGGGCGCACCACCCGACCCCGCTCCGGCCCGCGGTCGGGCGGACCGAAGACAGGCTAGGCCCGGCCTTGGCCGCTGGGTCCGTCCCGCAGCCTGACGCACCGGCCTGAGGGCCTTTGGGTCGAAGGCCGGTGGCATCGGCCGCCGGCGCCGTCCCGCGGGCGGACCCGGCGCTCTCGGCCCCGGCGCTCTCGGCCCCGGCGCTCTCGGCCCCAGCCCTGGTGCGGATGGTGCCGTGACCGGGCCGCTGCCAACAGGTGCCCCCAATGACCGGCGGGGGGTGAAGATTGCCGCCTATTCCCCCCTGCCGTGACTGGCATGGGCCGGGGGCATCGGCTAAGGTCGGGCAAAGCGGCAGCAAAAGGAGCGTGAGGCATGTCGGGCGGCGGAATTCGGACGCTCTCGCTGGTGCTTCTGGTCTTTCTGGTGGCCTATGTCGCCTGGTCGGGAGGCGCGTGATGGCCCAGCGCTTCGGTGGCAGGTATTCTCCGGGGGGCGGGTCGGCGGGTCCGGTGCCGACACCTCCGCCCCCGCCCAGAGTGACTGGGAAATGGCGCACGACGGTGCTGTTCCTGACATCCTTTCTGTTCCTGCTTCCCGCCTTCGGCGATGGCCCGCGCGAGATGCTGCTGGGTCTTCTGGCCGGGGGGCTGATCCTGCTGGCGGCCTGGCTCACCCGCGCAGGGATGGTGGCCGAGGCCGCCTACAACGCCCGCAAGCTGGCGCGGCGTCCAGCCTTCCCGCGCAAGGCGGCGGGGGCGGTGGCAACCGGGGCGGCGCTGGCCGTGGGCGGGGTGATCGCGGATCAGGGGCTGGTCTATCCGGTGCTTTACGCTCTGGTCGGCGCGGGGCTGCATCTGGCAGCCTTCGGCCTTGACCCGATGGCCGACAAGGGGATGGAGGGGATCGACGCCTTCCAGACCGGCCGGGTCGCCAAGGCCGTGGAGGAGGGCGAGGCCCATCTTGCCGCGATGCAGGGGGCGATCCTGCGGGCCAGGGACCGCAGCATGGAGAAGCGGGTCGCGCAATTCTCGGCCGTGGCGCGGGGGCTGTTCCGCACGATCGAGGGCGATCCCGGCGACCTGACGGCGGCGCGGAACTATCTGTCGGTCTATTTGATGGGGGCCCGTGATGCGACTGTCAAATTCGCCGACCATTATGCCCAGACCCGCGATCCCGGCGCGCGGGCCGACTACGAGGCGCTGCTCACCGATCTGGAGACCACCTTCGCGCAGAAGACGACAGCCTTCCTCACGAACAACCGCACCGATCTGGACGTGGAAATCGCCGTGCTCCGCGACCGACTGAAGCTTGACCATTGAACCCAAGGGGGATTGCCCATGTCCACGACCGTCCAAGCCGATGCCCAGGCCTTCCTGACCGAGGTCGAGAAGGTGACCGCCGTGATCCTGGCCGAACCGATTGCCGAGGTCGTGCCGCTGGAGGCCGCCCCGGCGGACAAGGCCGAGGCGATCAGGAAGCGCATGACCGAGGTGGACCTGGCGAACACCCAGTCGATCATCGCCTTCGGCTCGTCCGCGCAGGCGGAATTGCAGGTGATCAGCCAGGCCATGCTGCAGGATGTGAAGAACAAGGACGTGGGTCCGGCGGGCGACAGCTTGCGCAAGATCGTCACCACGATCCGCGGCTTTGCGGTCGACGAGCTGGACCTGCGGCGCGATGCAAGCTGGTGGGAAAAGCTGCTGGGCCGGGCGGCCCCCTTTGCCGAGTTCGTCGCGCAGTACGAGGACGTGCAGGGCCAGATCGACAGGATCACCTCCGAACTTCTGGCGCATGAGCATACTTTGCTGAAGGATATCAAGAGCCTGGATATCCTTTATGAGAAAACCCTGAACTTCTACAACGAGCTGGCACTCTACATCGCGGCAGGTGAGGCGAAGCTGGCCGAGGTGGAGGCGACCACCATTCCGGCCAAGGAAGCCGAGGTCGCGGCAGCCCCCGAAGCGGATCAGGTGATGAAGGCTCAGGAGTTGCGCGACCTGCGGGCCGCGCGGGACGACCTGGAG
>PNNE01000271.1 GCA_013824055.1 Rhodobacter sp.
TCGAAATCCTCATAGACCGCGTCCCACCAGTCGTCGTGGGGGCCGAGTTCGCGATACCAGCTGCGCGCCTTTTCCTTGGCGGCATCCGAAAGTTCGGGGAACTGGTAGATGGTGGTGCAGATGATCTCAGGCATCGACGTCCTCCCCGTTCAGCGCGGTGGGCAGCCATTCTTGCGTGCTGATCCAGCCAATAGATTTCCGCGCGCCGAGGTCGATGACATGCGCGCCACCGCCGAAGCCATCGAGTCGGGGCCGGGAACAGGTCAGGCCGTACTGGAAGCCCCAGAGACCGGTGAGATCGAGCTCTTCCGCCAGGCGCAGCACGAAACGGATGACGGCTTCGACATCGCCGTGATCATCGTCATGGATCCAGATTGTGCTGCCCTCGGGCGCGTCCTGGCGCGCGAGATCAAAGCCGGCGACCTCCGGGTCATCAGCGTCCTGATCGGCGTCGCGCAAGCTCTGGAAGAGTGCGAGCGCGCGGGCGGCCCTGTCGGGGGTGCCGACATCGAGCAGGCACGAGAAATGGGTGAAGTAGTCCGCCATGGGAACCTCCTGAATGGGGAAGGCCCGGCCGAGCGGCCGGGCGCTGTGTCGGGATGAAGGGGTGGTTGGGAGCGATCAGCTGTTCGGATCGTCGCCCGCCGCCTGTCGCGCGGCATGCGCGCAGAGCATCTGCCGGTAGAAGCGCTTGCGCGCGGTCCGGAAGCCGCGAACGGCGCGCGTGTCGGGGTGAAGCGCCCGGACCGCTGCGCGAAGGACAGCGTAGGACGGAGCCGTCACCGGCAGGCCGAGCCGCTGATAGGCCGGGTCAGTCATGTCAGGCGACCTCGACCACGGGCGAGGCGAGATGCGGATCGACCAGCGCCTCGATCCGCGCCGACCGGCCCATCCAAGGTTCGGGTCGGATGGCCTTCACCCAGTCAGCGAAACTCGGGATGAAACCGAGATCTTCCTTCACATGCTGCTCACCGACCCAGCGGGTCGGGATGATGCGCCCGGTCGAGAGTGTAAGGGTGGGACCGAAAATCGTCTCGGCCATGAAGATGCCCTCGGCATGGTGGCGCAGCGCCCGGTGCCGAAAGTCCGCAGTAATCTCCTTGCTCTGGTCGAACCAAGTATGCACGGCCATGTAGCAGTCGACCGTACCGCCCCATTTCTTCACCGAGGACAAGGCGTGGTGATAGGGGTGTGCCATCGCCGCCCCCTCAGAAATCGTGGGTGAAGAGTTCGGACGAGGTGAAACGCTCGTTGAACTCGAGATGGATGCAGCGGGCGGCAGCGTCGAAGCAGAACTCGCCGTAGGCGCCGTCGTTGTTTTCCCAACCGCCATGCGTGTCGGAAAGCAAATCGTAGGCGAGCTGCTCGACGACATCTTCGAGCGAGAGCTGCCGCATCTCGACCTCGGGGTCGTCCCAGGTCAGCGCGGCATAGGCGATCTCGGTCGCGGGGAAATCGACCGCAGTCTCGCCCGACCACGCGCCGATGCTTTCGATCTGGCCGCTGTCCCCGGCACCGTCGAAGGTGACAGTGACATGAGTGATGCCGGCGGCCGTGAGACCGTCGAAGAGGCGGTCCTTGTTGCCGGGGCGCAGCGCTTCGATGCGGGCCGCACGTTCGGCATGCGCCGCGAAGATCTGGGCCATGTCGACAGTCGGGGGCGCCATCGGCGGCGCGAGGGTGGGTTCAGTCATGTTCATCGGGGTTCTCCGAAAAGGGGAAGGGATCGGAGCGGTGCCGGGCGATCTCTCTCCCCCGGACAAGCTCCAAATCCCCCCATGCCCTCCTCTATCTCTCGGGTGTCACGCCGCGACCTGCAGCGCTTGGGCGGCAAAGGCGCGCCAGAGCGGGTCGACGAGCCGGGCATCCAGAAGATCGGCGCGGTGGCGCAGCCGCTGCGCCAGATCGGGCTCGCCCCAGGCAGCCGCGCGGCCCGCCTGCGCGCGCAGCTGGCTCGCCTCGGTGACGACGCCACGAGCCTTGGCCGCGCTCGTCACCGGATGGCACCACGCGACGGCGTGGTCGCTGGCGGCACCAGCCAGAACAAGCCGCTCGTCGCGGTCGAGGATCGCGAGAAGCTGGGGCGCGGCATCCGGGGCGATGCCCTCGGCATGGTCGATCGCGCCCTGCATTGCCTCGGCCAGCGTCGCGAAGCGGGCGAGCACTAGGGGCGCGGCGCGGCCCGACATCAGATCGGCCGGCGCGCGGCGCGACAGGGTCAGCGCGAAGGGATGACTGGGATCGGTCTCGCCCGAGGGAAAATGCGGCGGGAAGCCCTGTGCGTAGGCGGTCGGCTGGATCAGCAATGGCAGGTCGAACATGGGAAGATCTCCGACGGCGCGGGAAGCCTCTCTCCCCGCTTCATCCGTCAAAGACCAAACCGCCGCCCTCTTCCTTTAAGGGGCGGCGGTGGCAGGTCGGAAAGACCCGTCAGAGCTTGCCGAGGGCCCGCAGGCTCAGCTCCG
>PNNE01000068.1 GCA_013824055.1 Rhodobacter sp.
TGAAGTAGATGTAGCCCGCATAGGCCCCCAGCAGGATCAGCCCCGCGATGCGCGGCAGTCCGTTCAGCGCGAAGGCCAGCACCGTCAGACCCACGGCGGCCACTGCGGCCCAGGGCATGTCGATCGCGGCAAAGCGCGGGTCGACCGGGATCGGCGTGATCATCGCGGTGATCCCGAGGATCGAGAAGATGTTGAAGATGTTCGAGCCGACGATGTTGCCCACGGCAATCTCGGTGTGCTTGCGGTAGGCGGCGATCACGCTGGTCGCAAGTTCGGGCAGCGAGGTGCCGACGGCGACGATGGTCAGGCCGATCACCGCCTGCGAGATGCCGTAGGTGGTGGCGATCTCGACCGCGCTGTTGACCAGGAAGCGCGCGCCGAGCACCAGCACGATCAGCCCGCCGATGGTATAGGCCCAGGCCTTGAGCTGGTTCTCGACCGGCTGGTCGAGGTCGGGCTCGATCTTGCCGTATTTGAAGGTGACGCCCAGGAACAGCAGCAGGCCAAGGAACAGGATCGCGCCGTAGGTGCGGGTGATCTCGGTCCCCAGCAGCATGCCCCAGATGATGAAGGTAGCCGCCAGCATGAAGGCCAGGTCGCGCCACATCCGGCGTGCAGGAATGATCAGCGGGGCGATCAGGGCCGAGACGCCAAGGATCAGCAGGATGTTGGCGATGTTCGAGCCGACGACATTGCCGATGGCAATCTCGGGGCGGCCGTCCAGGGCGGCCTGCAGGGAAACCAGAAGTTCGGGCGCCGAGGTGCCGAAACCGACGATGGTCAGGCCGATGACCATGGGTGACAGATGAAAATGCCGGGCGACGGAGGACGCCCCGCGCACCAGGCTTTCGCCACCGGCGAACAGCATGACAAGGCCAAGCGTGAAGAGAAGATAGGTCAAGACGGTTTCCTCTGTTTCGTTTGAGGGGAGGTGGGGTTGTTCGCGCCGGAAAGGAAGGGGCCAGGCCAAAGAAAGCGCAGCGGAGCAGGACCTGCGGCGATGGTCCGGCCTGTGTTGTGGCCGGCTGGTAACACACCTTGGTCAGCTTGTCGCCATCAGGGTCGCGGCGATGGGCGGCATGGACATGCGGCCCGCACCCCGGAAGGCAGACCCGCTGCGCCTGCGTCCGGGCCGCCGGGGGCCAGGATCGCGGGTGCCACGGCGAGACATGGCGGGGGATGTTCTGGCCCTTTACGTGCACAGGCAGCAGCGGTTTTCGCGCATGACGCGAGGTTTGGGGTTCCTATCTTGCAGGGCGGGCAATAGGATTCGTCTCCCTGCAATCCCGCGCGCAGGTAAAGGGCCTGAGCCGGGCAACCAACAGTGGAGGAGAACTGCATGGATCGACGTTCGTTTCTGACCAAGGCTTCCGTCGGCGGGGTCGCCGCCGCCGGTGTGGCAACGCTGGCCGCCCCCGCCATCGCGCAGGAGGCCCCGACCGTGACCTGGCGCTGCGCTTCGGGCTTTCCGAAGTCGCTGGACACAATCTACGGCGCTGCCGAGACGATGGCCAACTACGTGTCGGAAGCGACCGACGGCAAGTTCAAGATCCAGGTCTTTCCGGGCGGCGAGCTGGTGCCCGCGCTGGAAGCCGCCGAGGGTGCGGCCGCCGGCTCGTTCGAAATGGCGCATACCGCGGCCTATTACGACTGGGGCAAGGACCCGACCAATGCTCTGGGAACCACGGTGCCCTTCGGTCTGAACTACCGGCAGATGAACGGCTGGCTCTATCACGGCGGCGGCATCGACATGCTGAACGAATTCTTCCACGCCAGCCGCAACCTGCATTACCTGCCCTGCGGCAACACCGGCGTGCAGATGGCCGGCTGGTACCGCAATGAGATCAACTCGGTCGCCGACCTTCAGGGCCTGAAGATGCGGATCGGCGGCTTCGGCGGCTCGATCATCGCCAAGCTGGGCGTCGTGCCGCAGCAGATCGCCGGCGGCGACATCTATCCGTCGCTGGAAAAGGGCACCATCGACGCGGCCGAATTCGTCGGTCCCTATGACGACGAAAAGCTGGGCTTCTACAAGGTCGCGCCGTTCTACTACTATCCCGGCTGGTGGGAGGGCGGTCCGACCCTGTCGAACATGATCAACCTCGACAAGTGGAACGAGCTGCCGCCCAGCTATCAGGCGATCCTGCGCGCCGCGAGCGAGGCCGCCAACTCGAACATGATGGCCAACTATGACTGGAAGAACCCGACGGCGCTGAAGTCGCTGGTGGCCAATGGCACCCAGCTGCGTCCCTTGCCGCAGGACGTGCTGGCCGCCGCCTATGACGCGGCCGTCTCGACCTATGCCGAGATCAGCGCGACCAACGCGCCGTTCAAGAAGATCTACGACAGCCAGCAGGCCTACAAGCGCGACGCCTATCTCTGGGCGCAGATCGCCGAATACAACTACGACATCTTCATGATGACGCAGCAGCAGGCGGGCAAGCTCTGAC
>PNNE01000254.1 GCA_013824055.1 Rhodobacter sp.
GGGTCGCAGGGCCATTTCGAGCTGAACGTCTACAACCCGATGATGAGCTACAACGTGCTGCAATCGATCCAGCTTCTGGGCGATGCCGCCGCCAGCTTTACCGACAACATGGTGGTGGGCACCCAGGCCAACCTGCCCCGGATCGAAAAGCTGATGAAGGAATCGCTGATGCTGGTGACAGCCTTGGCACCGACCATCGGCTACGACAACGCAACCAAGGTGGCCAAGACCGCGCACAAGAACGGCACGACCCTGCGGGAAGAGGCGATTGCGCTGGGCTTTGTCGATGGCGAAACCTTCGACCGGATCGTCCGCCCCGAGGACATGGTCGGCCCGAAGGGCTAGGCTTTCGGGGGGCCGATGGAAAAGATCGTCAACCTGCGGCAGGCAAGGAAGCAGGCGGCCCGCAAGGCCGCCCGCTCGGCCGCGGACGCCAACGCCGCGAAGTTCGGCCGCACGAAGGCCGAGCGTGACCTTCAGCAGGCCCGCGCCGAGAAGGCCGGGAAGGCGTTGGACGCGCACCGGCGCGAGACGGAGTAACCCGCCGTTAACCCTGCTTTGGCAGGGTCGCGGCAGGAGGTGCGCCGATGTCCCCACTGCCAGACATGATCACGCCCGAGAAGTGGATCGTCCACCTCTTCTCTGCCAGAAGCGTCGCCGAAGGTGGCACCGTGCGCCGCAAGGTCGCCGACGTGGAACGCCTGATCGGCCGCGAGCGATTCTTGCACGAGGTCCGTCGCCGCGGCTTCCGGGTGGTCGAAAATGCCGGCCAGTTCATCGTCTTTTGCAACCGCGAGCCGGTCTACGTCCTGACCTGACCGCGCGTCCGGGCGCAAAACTTTTCGAAAAGTTTTGCAAAATCCTTCGAAGGATTTTGTCCTGGACCCAGCGTTGCACTACCGTCCCCGCATGAGCACCCGTCCCGCCAAACATTCCCTCACCCTGCACGGCCACCGCACCAGCGTTTCTCTGGAACCTGCGTTCTGGGACGCGTTCCGCGCCATCGCCGCCGAGAAAGACACCCCCCTCAACGCCCTTGCCGCCGAAATCGACGCCGCGCGTCGCGCCGAGGAGGGCCTCGCCTCTGCCATCCGTGTCTTCTGCCTGAACCATTACCGGAGACCCTGATGCGCGCTGCCGTCCTTCGTGCCTACCGTCAGCCCCTGAGTCTGGAAACCGTTCCAGATCCCGTCTGCGAGGCGGATGGCGTCGTTCTGAAGACCCTCGCCTGCGGCATCTGCCGCAGCGACTGGCACGGCTGGGTGGGCGAGCATCCCAAGGTCAAGCCCGGCGACATCCCCGGCCACGAATACTGCGGCGAGGTCGTCGAAGCGGGGCCGCTGGCGAAATGGCGCCAGGGCGACCGGGTCATCGCCCCCTTCATCCTGGCCTGCGGTGACTGCCCCGAATGCCGGTCGGGCCAGACCACCACCTGCCGCAGCCAGCGCGTGCCGGGCTTCGGCGATCGGGGCGCCTATGCCGAGTACGTCTCGGTCCCGCATGCCCACAACCTGACCCGCCTGCCCGACAGTCTGACGCCCGCCCTTGCCGCCGGCCTTGGCTGCCGCGTCACCACGGCGTTTCACGCCCTCACCGGCCGTGCGGCCCTTCAGGCCGGTGAATGGCTCGCCGTCCACGGCACCGGCGGGATCGGGCTCTCCTGCCTTCTCATCGGCAGGGCGCTTGGCGCGCGGGTGATCGTGGTCGATGTGGTGCCCGAAAAGCTGACCCATGCGCTTGGCCTTGGGGCCGAAGCCGCCCTGGACGCCCGCGATGGCGACGTCGCTGCCCGGATCATCGCGCTGACCCAGGGCGGCGCGCATGTCAGCGTCGAGGCCTTGGGGATCGAAGCCACCGCGAACACCTCGCTGAGGTGCCTCAGACCGCTTGGCCGCCACGTCCAGGTCGGCCTGCCCACCGGCCACACCGCCAGCATGCAGATCGACATGAACACGCTTTACATGCGGCAGCTTGCCGTCTTCGGCACCCGTGGCATGCCCGCCTGGCGCTACCCGACGCTTCTGAGCCTGATCGAGACCGGCCGCATCGACGTGACCCCCATCGTCGCGCGCACCGTCGCCCTTGGCCAGGCCACCGACGAGTTGCGCGCCTTCGACGGCCCCACCGCCCCCGGCGTCGCCGTGATCACCGATTTTGCCGGCTAACCCGCCACCCGCGCCAGCGTCACCGCCAGATCGCCATAGCCGGTGAAGCGCCGTTCATAGGCCAGCCCAAGGCGCCGCGCGCAGTCTTCGGCCCTGGCGTCCAGCGCCGGATCGTCCGTCTGCGCCTGGTAGACCAGCTTGGTGTAATTCCCGAAATACATGTCCCGCAGCTCGGGGTGGCGGTCCAGGCCCATCGGCTTCCAGACGAAGGCGTCGAACTGCCGCACCAGGAAATCGGTCAGGTAGAAGGCGGTGAACTCGTCTGCGGCC
>PNNE01000416.1 GCA_013824055.1 Rhodobacter sp.
ACCCGGGTCAACGAGCTCTTCCGCTGCATCCGGCTCGAGGGGATCAACAGCTACACGACGGACGATGCCTATCTCGACAAGGTGACGGCGCTCTTTGCCCGCATCGTCGCGCAGCTTGGGCCGGAGTTCAGCTATTACGTCCATAAGGTCTCCAAGGCCATCAAACCGGAGCTGGACCCTATTCGTGAGGACAGCTTTGCGGGAGAGGTCGACCGGCGCTGGCGCGCGAAACTCGCGACCAGCGGGCTGCGCGACAAGACCCTGACGCTCACCGTCATTCACCGCCCACCCCCGAAAAGCCTCCTGCCCTTCCTCAGCCGCAGCGCGCCGGACCGCCTGAAAGAGGAGACCCGCAAACGCCTGCAGCGCCTGGGCGAGGCCGTGAACGTCTTCCTCTCGGGCCTCACCGAGCTCAAGCCGCGGCTCCTCTCGGCCGCATCGGGGGAGTTGGTCGGGTTTCTGGGGGCGCTCAACACGGGCACCGAGCTGCCGCTCTTCCCGGCCAACACCTATGGCTTTCTGTCCTTCAACGTCGCCAATACCCGGGTGACCTTCCACGGCGATCATTTCGAGCTTTCCGAAGGTGTCGTGGGCCATCGCTATGGCAAGAGCTTCACCATCGGGGAATATTCCGAAGGCACCTCCTGCACCATGTTCGACATGCTGAACCTGCCGGTCGACATGATCGTCACGCAGTCCTTCACGCCGATTAATTCGAACCTCATGGCAGGCCGCATCAAGCGGCAAAAGCGGCAGATGCAGGCGAGCCAGGACGCTGCCCTCTCGCTCATGGAAGCCCTCGACATCGCCGCCGATGATCTCGAGGCCAAGCGCCAGAGCTTTGGCGAGCACCATATGGTCGTGACGCTGTTCTGCGACACGCTCGAAGAGCTGCAGACGCTGAGCGCCGAGATCGTGAACGCCGCCGCGACCGAAGGCGTGAAAATGATCGGCGAGCGGGTCGCGGCCAAGGCGCATTACCTGAGCCAGCACCCCGGCAACCAGCCCAAGCGCGTCCGCGCCAGCGCCGTGACCAATCGCAACTTCGCAGACTTCGCGGCCTTCCACCGGACGCAACTCGGCAAACCCGCAGCACTTACCCCTTGGGGCCGGGTCATAACCTATCTGCCCACGCCCGAGCAGAGCGCCTACCGGTTTTCCTATCACGAGCAGGGCTCGCCCGACAAAGAACCGACCAGCGGCCATACCCTGATAATGGGACGGCCCGGGTCGGGCAAGTCGGTGCTCTCGGCCTTCCTGATGACCCAGGCCCGTCGCGCAGGCGCCCGGATCTTCGTCTTCGACTACCGCCTCGGCATGGAGATGGCCGTCCGTGCGAATGGCGGGCGCTACGCCTCCCTGGAAGCCGGCCAGCCCACGGGCCTCAATCCGCTCTGGACCGAGACCGATGCGCGCGGCACCGCCTGGCTCTCGGATTGGCTCACAACGCTGCTCTACCGCGCCGACAAGCCCCTGACCCCGGCGCAGACCAACCGCATCCAGGAGGTCGTGCGCCAGAACGCGCAGGCCACCAATCCGGCCCTGCGGAACTGGCGGGATTTCGCGTCGCTTTTTGTGTCCACCGATGATGGCGGCGATCTTCACCAGCGCCTGCTCGAATGGACCGAGGACGGCCGCTACGGCTGGATCTTCGGCCAGAGCCTCGAGGACACCTTCTCGCTCAAGGGCGATGTCGTGGGCTTCGATCTGACCGGCATTCTCGACAGCGAGGCCGACAAGGAACGGATGGCGGTCCTGTCCTATCTCTTCCGCCGGGTCGAGCGCGAGATCGAGGATCGCCGCCCCACCATCATCGTGATCGACGAGGCCTGGAAGGCGCTCGACAATGCGTATTTCGCCGAGCGGCTCTCGAACTGGCTGGTGACCGCGCGCAAGCAGAACACCGTCGCGGTGATGATGACGCAATACGCAAGCCAGCTCGAGCGCACCCGGACCGGCAAGACCATCATCGAGGCCGTGCCGACGCAGATCCTGTTGCCCAATATCCGCGCCAGTGCCTCGGATTACGCCATGCTGAACCTCACGGAGAAGGAGCTCGACGTCCTTCTCAACACGGGCAGCAACAGCCGCCTGGCGCTGATCCGCGACGATCAAGGCTCGATCGTCGTCGATGCCGATCTGAGTGCGCTTGGTCCCACGCTCACCATCCTCGGCGGCATGGAGAAAGGCGAGGCCCTCGTCGGCGCCGATTACCGAGACCGCCCGGACTTCTGGAGGCTTTCATGATCCGTATTCTCTTGTCCCTTGCCGCCCTCGGCCTGCTCGCCTCCTGTGCGCAGTATCGCGAACCGCGGGCCAACTGCTTTTCCTTTCTCGCATCGACAGGTGCTGCGGGCGCGACAACCCCGGATTGCACCTTCGTGCCGCTTGGGGCGGCGGAGGGCAGCATTGACGTCTAGGCTCCCC
>PNNE01000352.1 GCA_013824055.1 Rhodobacter sp.
GGTCTCGATCCTGCTCAAGACCGCGCTTCTTTATGCCATCATGGTCACTGGCGCGATCTGGGAAAAGGTCGTGTTCGGCCAGTACCTCTTTGCCCCCGCCTTCTTCTGGGAAGACGTCGTCAGCTTTGGCGTCATCGCGCTGCATACGCTTTATCTCTACGGCCTCGTCACCGAAACGCTGTCGCCGCTCCAGCTGATGCTGGTCACGCTTGCGGCCTATGCGGCCTATTTCATCAACGCCATCCAGTTCCTGCTGAAGCTCCGCCGCGCCCGCCTCGACACCGGCCCCGCCGCGCCTCTTGCCGAAGGGCACCCGGCATGAGCCTCGACACCCCCACGACCGGCTGCCTGCACACCCCCGTCCTGCGGGAACGCGGCCAGCGCGAGGTGTTCTGCGGTCTGACCGGGATCATCTGGCTGCACCGCAAGATGCAGGATGCCTTCTTCCTGGTCGTAGGCTCGCGCACCTGCGCGCATCTCCTGCAATCCGCCGCCGGGGTGATGATCTTCGCCGAGCCGCGATTCGGCACTGCCATCCTGGAGGAAAAGGACCTCGCCGGCCTGGCCGACGCCCATACCGAGCTGGAGCGCGAGGTCGAGCGCCTGCTGTCGCGCCGCCCCGACATCCGCCAGCTCTTCCTCGTCGGCTCCTGCCCGTCCGAGGTGATCAAGCTTGACCTGACGCGCACCGCCGAACGCCTGAACGCGCGGCATGGTGGCGCGGTCCGGGTCTACAACTACTCCGGCTCGGGCATCGAGACGACCTTCACGCAAGGCGAGGACGCCTGCCTGGCCGCGATGGTCCCGTCGCTTGAGGACACCACCGAAGCGAACCTCCTCGTCGTCGGTGCCCTGCCGGATGTGGTGGAAGACCAGTGCCTGTCGCTGCTGACCCGGATGGGCATCAGGAACGTCAGCTTCCTGCCCTCGCGCCGCGCCTCCAGTGCACCGAAGGTCGGACCGAACACCCGCTTCATCCTGACCCAGCCCTTCCTGGCCGACACCGCCCACGCCGTTGAGCGTCGCGGCGGCGAGCGCATCTCCGCCCCCTTCCCCTTCGGCGAGGAAGGCACGACCGACTGGCTCCGCTCCGTCGCCAAGACCCACGGCGTCACCGTCGAAACCTTCGAATCCGTCACCGCCGCCCCCCGCGCCCGCGCCCGCAAGGCCGTCGCCGCGCACGCGGACACCCTGCGCGACAAGACGCTGTTCCTGTTTCCCGACAGCCAGCTGGAGATTCCCCTCGCCCGTTTTCTCGCCCGCGAATGTGGCATGCGCCCGGTCGAGGTCGGCACCCCCTACCTCCACCGCGGGCTGATGGAGCCCGAGCTTGCCCTCCTGCCGCAGACCGTCCTTTCAGAAGGTCAGGACGTCGATCTGCAACTTGACCGCCACGCCGCGCTGAGGCCCGACCTCACCGTCTGCGGCCTTGGCCTGGCGAATCCGCTGGAAGCCGCCGGCTACGCCACCAAATGGGCGATCGAACTCGTCTTCACGCCCGTCCATTTCTACGAACAGGCGGGCGACCTCGCCGGCCTCTTCTCC
Source organism: Rhodobacter sp. (assembly GCA_013824055.1). Lineage (GTDB taxonomy): Bacteria > Pseudomonadota > Alphaproteobacteria > Rhodobacterales > Rhodobacteraceae > Tabrizicola. The sequence continues at coordinate 1,546 of PNNE01000352.1, forward strand.
CGCCCCCTCCGCCGCCGCGCGATGCTTCAGGGGGCCGCAGAATGACTGATTCCCGGCACGCCCCCCACCCCCATCCCCTCCCCACCGGGGGGAGGGGAGGCGCTTGCCTCGGCCGACTTGCCCAACCATCGGCCACCTGCGCCCCCCTCCCCCCCTGTGGGGGAGGGATGGGGTGGGGGGGCGCCCGGCCTGCAGTGGGAGAGCCGACATGAAACTCACGCTCTGGACCTACGAAGGCCCCCCGCATGTCGGCGCGATGCGCGTCGCCACCGGCATGAAAGGCGTCCACTACGTCCTGCACGCCCCGCAAGGCGACACCTACGCCGACCTTCTGTTCACGATGATCGAGCGTCGCCGCCACCGCCCGCCGGTCACTTTCACCACCTTCCAGGCCTCGGACCTTGGCGGCGACACCGCCACCCTGTTCAAGCGTGCCGCGCAGGGCGCCTATGACCGGTTCAAGCCGCAGGCGATGATCGTCGGTGCCTCCTGCACCGCCGAGCTGATCCAGGACGACCCCGGCGGCCTTGCCGCGACCCTCGGCCTGCCCTGCCCCGTGGTGCCGCTCGACCTGCCCAGCTACTCCCGCAAGGAAAACTTCGGCGCGGACGAGACCTTTCTTGCCCTCACCCGCGCCCTGGCAAAGCCCTGCGAGCGCACGGCCGAAGTCTCCTGCAACATCCTCGGCGCGACCGCCCTCGGCTTTCGCCACCGCGACGACGTGACCGAGATCGCAACCCTCCTGCGCAGCATGGGCATCGCCATCAACGTCGCCGCCCCCCTGGATGCCGCGCCCTCCGACCTCGCCCGCCTCCCCGCCGCGCATTTCAA
>PNNE01000382.1 GCA_013824055.1 Rhodobacter sp.
ATCGTCGCCAAGAACGCCGGTGGCAAGGGTGCCGTGGCCAAGATCGCCGCCGCCCGGGCGCTTGGCCTGCCGGTGGTGATGATCGACCGCCCCCGCATCCCGCCCCGTCGGGTGGTGCATGGCGTCGCCGGGGTCATGGCCTGGCTGAACGGCTGAGCCTCGGCCAAAACTTTTCGAAAAGTTTTGCAAAATCCTTCGAAGGATTTTGGCCCGGTGCCCAAACGCGCTCATCCCGCGCTCCTGGGGGAATAGACCCAGGGTCCGACCCTGCGGGTGGCGGAGTTGCCGACGATGACGACGGTGCGCATGTCGGCCATCTCGGGCGTGGCGTCGCCAAGGGTGACAGTCGTGATCCGCTGGTCTGGGGTCGAGACGGCGCGGGCGAAGGTGATCAGGCGGTCCGCGCCACATTCCTCGCGCAGGGTTTGTAGCGCCTTTGCGAAGCCTTCGGGGCGGCTGGCCGAGCGGGGGTTGTAGAAGGCCAGCGCGAAATCGGCGCGGGCGGCGGCGCGCAGGCGGGTTTCGATCAGCGGCCAGGGCTTCAGGTTGTCGGACAGGTTGATGCAAGCGAAGTCGTGGCCGAGGGGGGCACCGGCGGCGGCGGCGGCGGCGAGCATCGCGGTGATGCCGGGCAGCACGCGGATGTCCAGCGCCTGCCAGTCGGGCCGGCCCTCCAGCGCCTCGAACACCGCGCTGGCCATGGCAAAGACCCCCGGATCGCCCGAGGAGACGACGACGACCCGCTTGCCGCTCGCGGCCATGTCCAGCGCGGCGCGGGCGCGGTCAAGCTCGACCCGGTTGTCGGAAGGGTGCAGGGTCAGGCCCGGCCGCGGGGCGACGCGGGCGACGTAGGGGATGTAGCCGACCACGTCGGTCGCCTGCGCAAGGGCCTGGGTGACTTCGGGCGTGACCATCCGGTCATCCCCCGGTCCCAGGCCCGCGATGGCAAGCCAGCCAGTCTGGTTCGGGGCGGTCATTCGGGCAGCTCCGGGCGGCGGCCGTGGCCGTGGACCAGGACGATGGCGAAGTACGGGCAATCGGCGGCGTTGACCTCGGCGAGCCGGGCGACGCGCTGGCCCGGCATCGTGCCGCGCTCCACCAGCCAGGCCGCGTGCAGCCGCCCGGCCCGCTCGAGCGCGCGGCGGACGCGGGGCAGGTTGCGGCCGGTCTTCATCACCACCAGCGCGTCGGCGCTTTGCATGTGCCGGACGAGGTCATCCTCGGGCAGCGTGCCCATGAGGACGGTCAGCACGTCATCGCCCCAGGTGATCGGCGTGTCGGTGGCATGCCAGCAACCGGTCATGCCGGTGATGCCGGGGATCACCTCGACCGGCACCCGGCCCTGCAGGCGCGAATGGAGATGCATGAAGCTGCCGTAGAAGAACGGGTCGCCCTCGCACAGGACCACCACGTCCTCTGTGGCGGCGAGGCTGGCCAGGCGGTTCGCCCAGTCGTCGTAGAAACGGGCCAGCGCGTCGGTGTAGTCCGGGCTGTCGAAGGGAAGTTCCGTGGTGACCGGGTATTCCATCGGGTATTCGGTGGCGTCGGGGTGCAGCATGCCTTCCACGATCCGGCGGGCTTGGCCCGCGCGACCTTCCTTGCGGAAATAGGCGATGTGCCTTGCCGCGCCGATGGTGCGGGCGGCGCGCAGGCTCATCAGGTCGGGGTCGCCGGGGCCGAGGCCGGCACAGATCACGCGTCCCATGCGAGGGCCTTTCCAAAGCCGAGCGGTTGCCCCCCACCCCTCTCCCCTCCCCACGCGGGGGAGGGGAAGCGCGGGATGGTCAGCGGGTTCTGCACGGCGACCGGCGGGGTCATGGTCATTCCTTCCGGCTGGCCAGCGCGTTGACGGCGGCGACGGTGATGGCGCTGCCGCCGAGGCGACCCTTGACGATGAGGCTTGGCACGGGCGGGGCGGCCATCAGCGCGTCCTTGGATTCGGCCGCGCCGACAAAGCCGACGGGGCAGCCGATGATCGCGGCGGGGCGGGGGCAGGTGGGGTCTTCCAGCATGTTCAGCAGGTGGAACAGCGCGGTGGGGGCGTTGCCGATGGCGACGATGGCGCCTTGGAGGTGCGGCCGCCACAGTTCCACCGCGGCGGCGGAGCGGGTGTTCTGCATCCGCGCCGCAAGGGCGGGGACGTCCGGGTGCTGCAGGGTGCAGATGATCTGGTTGTTCGCGGGCAGGCGTTTCTTCGTGATGCCTTCGCTGACCATGCGGACGTCGCAAAGCACGGGTGCTCCGGCCTCCAAAGCCGCGCGGGCCTGAGTGGCCATGCCGGGCGAGAAGCGGATGTGCGGGGCAAGGTCAACCATCCCGGCGGCATGGATCATGCGGACGGCGACCACCTCTTCCTCGGGGGTGAAGCGGGC
>PNNE01000233.1 GCA_013824055.1 Rhodobacter sp.
AATCGGTCTCGTCGAGGATGCACATGCGCGGCTCCAGCACGGCCATCTGCAGGATTTCGTTGCGCTTCTTCTCGCCGCCCGAGAAGCCGACATTGACCGGGCGCTTCAGCATCTCGGCGTCGATCTTCAGGGCCTTGGCCTTTTCGCGCACGATCTTCAGGAAGTCGCCGGCGCTGAGTTCATCCTCGCCGCGCGCCTTGCGCTGCGCGTTCACGGCGGTGCGCAGGAAGGTCATGTTGCCGACGCCGGGGATCTCGACCGGGTACTGGAACGCCAGGAACAGGCCCGCCGCGGCGCGCTCTTCCGGCTCCATCTCCAGCAGTTCCCGCCCGTCAAGCCTGGCCGAGCCTTCGGTCACCTCATAGCCGTCGCGGCCCGACAGCACATAGGACAGCGTCGACTTGCCCGAGCCGTTCGGCCCCATGATCGCATGCACCTCGCCCGCGCCGATCTTCAGATCGACGCCGTGCAGGATCACCTTGTCCTCTTCTTCAAGTTTCACGTGCAGATTGTTGATTTCCAGCATTTTTCTTTCCTTTGGACCTCAGCGCGGATCGGTGAACCAGCCGACGGCCTGGGTGACCAGATCGGGCGGGATCGCGCCGGGGGTGACGGTGAAGCGGGCCATGCGGCCAACCAGTTCTTCCTTGAGGGCAAGACCTTCGACCCCGTGATAATAGCGCCGCCTGGCGTAGTCGTCGAACAGCACGGTGACGGGTCTTTCCGTCCGCATCATCACGGCGACCAGGCAGGCCGCGCGGAAGCGTCCGTCGATCAGCACCAGATCGGGCTGCACGAAATCCGGCCGGTCCCAGACCGACAGCGCGTAGGCGTGGAACTTGCGGAACTCCCGCGGTCGCATCGGCACGCCCCAGGGTCCGGTGGGACCGACATCGGCCCAGTGGACATGCGCCCGGTCCGAGATCGTGGCGACATGGGCTGCCATGCGGTCGGCCCAGTCCTGATCGCTTTCGACGCTGAACACGGTCTTGCCCAGCTCGGCCGCAAGCACGGTCGAGCCGCCGCTGCCATACTCCAGGATTGTTTCCGCTTGATTGTATAGTTTCGTGATGAAGCGCCGTTCCTTCGGCTCGAAGGTCAGGGCAAAGCTTGGGGCTTCTGCTTCCGGCTCCATCTCGGCCTCCATCCCGCGCACCACCCTTTGCTGCGGCAGCGCTTTGTCGCCAAGGTTTCCCGCACCACCCTGCGCCGCGATCATGTCGTCACATTCGGACAGAGCCTTGGCCACGCGGGCCTCGACTTCGGCCTTGGCGGCTGCCACGCCGGGTCGCGCAAGCAGGTGTTCAAGCTTGTCGGTGACAGCCGTTTCCCAGTGCAGGATCGACCGATCCTCGGCCTCGTTCCGGTCGAAACGGTCGAAATAGCTGGCGGTGTGCCGGATATTGGGCCGTTTCGGCCCGGTCGAGACCATGCCCCGGCCCCGCGCGGCCTTCAGGCGGAAATGATCGGGCGTGCGCACCGAGTAATGGTTGATCTGCGCCAGGTTCCAGCCGAATTCGTTGCGCGACGCCAGGTTGTTGCGCCCCGGAAGCGGTCGGCCCTCCAGCCAGGCGACAGTCCGGGGGGAGTGCAGGTCCAGGGGCTTGCCATTGCCGCCCAGGCAGTCCTCGGCGGTGGCCCCGACGCCCGGCACCAGGCGCGGCAATCCAGCCGCATTGGCCGAGAATCCGGCCAGCTTCGGGCCATGCCGGAACAGCGGCTTCGTTTCCAGATTCGCCACAAATCCCAGCTTCGATGCGCCGACGAAATCCGCCGACAGATGCCGGCCGGGAAAGCTGTCGTTGCCGTTCGAGCCGAATAGCCGCCAGTTCAGCATCAACGCCTGGGCCGGCCCGACGGCCGCGACCAGCGCCTGCGCCGTGCGGTCGCCGACATGGACGTTCAGGAATTCGTCGGCATCAAGCCAGAGATACCAGGTGCCCTCGCAGTAGCCGACCTCGGTCTCGAAGGCCTGCACCGCCGCCTCTTGCGGGGCCACGCCCCAGCCAGGACTGGTGCGCAGAAAGGTCACTTCGCCGGCCTTGGCCAGCGCCTCCAGCAGCTCGTCCATTCCGTCGGTCGACCCGTTGGAGATGACCACGATCCGGTCGATCCCGATCACCCGGTGATAGGCGACCCATTCCAGCAGGAACGGCCCCTCGTTGCGCATGGCCGAGACCAGCACGACCTTTGGCCGTTCCGCAACGGGTGGGGAGTATGCGCGCGCTTCAGCCATGCAAAGGTCAGCCGACCGAGCCTTCCAGGCTGATCGCGACCAGGCTTTGCGCTTCCATCGCGAATTCCATCGGCAGGGCCTGCAGGACCTCCTTGCAGAAGCCGTTCACCACGAGGGC
>PNNE01000063.1 GCA_013824055.1 Rhodobacter sp.
ATGGATTTTCCGACTGGCCTTGCACAATTGGCTGATGTAGGAACGCCACAGGTCGGGAACTTGGTCTGGCCGACATACCAAACCGGATGTGTTTCGGTTAGGGTGGCGACGGGCCGGGCCAAACTGGCCTTTAACAGCGAACAGGTGCCGGGTACCCGTCAGGGATCCGAAGCACCCCAAGAAGGATGGAGTAGAGGATGTCGAAGAGCGCACGTCTCGTTCTGGTTCTGGCTATGGTTTCGGCAATCGCCGCCTGCGCCAAGAAAGAAGAAGTTGTTGTCGAGCCGGTCACCCCGGAAGTCGTCGACACCGGCAAGTACAAGTAATCTTCCGGAGCGGGCCTGCCTGCTTCGGCAGGGCAGGCCCGCGCCAATCTTCCGCCTCCTGCGCCTTGGCGCGGTCTGCAGGCAAAATTCCCCGCACAGCGAAACTCTGATCCGGTCCCTCTGGGCCGCGCCGCGGCTTTCGCCTATCCGTGCTGTCGACTGCCATGACAGGAGACAGACCAGATGCTGAAGCACCGCGGTTTCCCCGGCCGGATGCCGGGCACCGACTTCCAGTTCACCATCCGCCGCGCCAACGTGAAGGACGGCGCGACCAGGATCATCAAGCGCGAGCGCTACAAGGACCGCAAGCACGTCGACCGGCTGGCCGATGCGGCCTTCATGGCCGCACTCTGGCAATACTTCGGAGAAGAGCCGTTCGAGCGGGGCAACCTGGATGCCGGGCGGCTGTCCTGGCTTTTCGGGCGCGAGGTCGTGGCGGCCGAGGACCCGTTCGACCCCTGTTCCTATGAGGCGCTGCTGAAGATCGACGCAAAGCGCGCCGAGGCGGCCTTTCCGCAGGTCTTTGCGCCGGATGCCCCCGACGCACTGGCCGACGACTGGGACGAGGGGGAAGATCAGGCATGAACTTGCCGACGCCGCATCGGTTTTGGCATGGATTTGCCCAGGGCCCTGGCGTCCTTGGCAAGGCGTTTGCAATGACGGGCTTTGCGCGTCATTGTTTCGGTGCGGGTCAATGGCACTCAGGCCATGGCGCGCGCAGCCAACGTTGTTACCCTTCCCCTTCCCTTCGGTCCGGCCCGTCCCAGGCCGGACCGATCCTTGTGCGCCGGGCAGCGTTGCTGTGCGGCGATTGCGTCCACCACATCAGAAACTGCTTCCAAATCCGTGATGTTGCGGTAGAATCCACCGCAATAACAACAAACCAACGAGGCAGTACCCCATGCGCAAGTCGCTTGTCATCTTCGCTCTTCTTTCCACAACCCTGGCCGGCTGCATGCAGGACCCGGCGTCGCGCGGCATGGCCGGCGCGGCAGCCGGCGCTCTGGTCGCCGATGCTCTGGACGAAAACATGCTGGCCGGTGCGGCGCTTGGCGGGATGGCGGGTCTTGCCACCTGCGGCATCGAGCTTGGCCTGCCGCCCTGCAACACGGGCTACTGACGTAACCGCCTTCGGGCGGGTCCGAACCGACACAAGGACCATCCGGGCCGCGCGTCCGGGTGGTCCTTTTTCTTTGCGCCTGATGGGGGGAACCGATGTTTGACAAGATCCTGATCGCCAACCGGGGCGAAATCGCCTGCCGTGTGATCAAGACGGCCCGGAAAATGGGGATCAAGACGGTGGCGGTCTATTCCGACGCCGACCGCAACGCGCTGCATGTGAAGATGGCGGACGAGGCGGTGCACATCGGGCCGCCCCCGGCGAACCAGTCCTACATCGTGATCGACAGGATCATGGACGCCATCCGGCAGACCGGCGCTCAGGCCGTGCATCCGGGCTACGGCTTCCTGTCGGAAAACCGCAACTTCGCGGCGGCGCTGGAGGCGGCGGGGGTGGTCTTCGTCGGGCCGCCCAGCCCGGCGATCGAGGCGATGGGCGACAAGATCACCTCGAAGAAGATCGCGCAGGAGGCGGGGGTTTCGACCGTGCCGGGCTACATGGGCCTGATTGCCGACGCGGACGAGGCGGTGAAGATCTCGGGCCAGATCGGCTATCCGGTGATGATCAAGGCCAGCGCCGGCGGCGGCGGCAAGGGGATGCGGATCGCCTGGAACGATGCCGAGGCGCGCGAGGGGTTCCAGTCCTCGAAGAACGAGGCGGCGGCCAGCTTTGGCGACGACCGGATCTTCATCGAGAAGTTCGTGACCCAGCCGCGCCACATCGAGATTCAGGTGCTGGCCGACAGCCACGGCAACTGCGTCTACCTGCATGAGCGGGAGTGCAGCATCCAGCGGCGCAACCAGAAGGTCATCGAAGAGGCTCCCAGCCCCTTCCTGGACGAAGCGACGCGCAAGGCGATGGGCGAACAGGCCTGCGCCTTGGCCAAGGCGGTGGGCTA
>PNNE01000442.1 GCA_013824055.1 Rhodobacter sp.
TCAGACTGATCAGCAGCGCCTTCTGCTCGCCGGTGGAACACTGGTCGGCGGGGACGTCCTTGGCGGCGTAGCGGGCTTGCAGATCGGCGCGGTGGGGTCCGACCAGGGTCCGCCCGGCAGCCATGTCGCGGCGACGGCCTTCGGCCAGGGCCTGGGCAAGATCGGCGGGCTCATCCGCACCCTCGGGCCCGGTCAGGGTCAGGTCGGCAGAGGGGAAGGCGCTTGCCGGATCGGCAGCAGCGGCGATGCGGGCGATGGTGGCGCGGCGGTGCCGGGTAATGGCCTCGCCAGCTTCGGCCATCTGGGCTTCCAGGGCGCCGTACCAATGCGCATCGGACACCTGGTCCTTGATCAGCCGGTTGCGGTCGCGCATCGCCTTTTCGTATGTGAGCGATTGTTCGGCATGTCCGGGAAAAAGGACAGCGTCAGCCGGTCCAGAAAACGGCGGCGGCCTTCGGCGGCCTCGATCCAGAGCCGGTCCATGGCCGGGACCAGCCAGAGGACGCGCAGGATGCGTCCCAGGCTGGCCTGCGTCGCGGCCTTGCCGTCGATGCGAACCTGCCGGGCCTCGCCGGGTTCGGCCCAGGTTTCCAGCTCATGCGCAGCAGAAAGGCCCTGAACGGTCGCGGCGATCTTCCAGCCCAGGGCCTCGGGCTTGCGCGCCAGGTCCTCGGGGGCGGCGCGTCGCAGGCCCCGACCGGGGGAAAGCAGCGAGACCGCCTCCAGGATATTGGTCTTGCCCGCGCCGTTGGGCCCGACGATGGCGACAGGGTGGCCGTCAAAGGCCAGCCGCGTGACCCGGTGGCTGCGGAACTGCGTGAGCGCCAGGGTTTCGATCGCCAGACCGCCCACCGGAATTCCCTTTCAGTCCAGGCGTTCGAGGCTGGTCAGACCCGCATCGGCATGACGACGTAGACCGCTGACAGGTCATTGCCTTCGCGCATCAGCGTGGGGTCGGCGGCAGAGTTGAACAGGAACACGGCATTCTCGCGGTCGACCTGGCTGGCGATTTCCAGCAGGTATTTCGCGTTGAAGCCGATTTCCAGCCGCTCGTCGCCGTAAGCCACCGCCAGCTCTTCCTCGGCGGCACCAGAGTCGGGAGAGTTGACGGACAGGATCAGCCGATCCTCCTCCAGCGACAGCTTCACCGCGCGCGAGCGTTCCGACGAAACGGTCGCGACGCGGTCGACGGCCTTGGCGAATTCCGAGGCGTCGACTTCCAGCTTGCGGGTGTTCCCGGTCGGAATGACGCGGGTGTAGTCCGGGAAGGTGCCGTCGATGACCTTGGAGGTCAGGGTGATGACCGGCGTGGCAAAGCGAACCTTCGTTTCGGAAACCGAGACGGCGATGGTCGCCTCGTCATCGTCCAGCAGTTTCCGCAGCTCACCCACCGTCTTGCGGGGGACGATGACGCCGGGCATCCCCTCAGCACCTTCCGGCAGCGGGGCATCAATGCGCGCCAGGCGGTGGCCGTCGGTCGCGACGCAGCGGAGGACCTTGCCCGTCTCGCCCTGGCTGACATGCATGTAGACGCCGTTCAGGTAGTAGCGGGTTTCCTCGGTGGAAATCGCGAACTTGGCCTTGTCGAACAGCCGCCGCAGGACGGGTGCGGGGGCAGAGAAGTTCGAGGAATATTCCGAGGTCGCCATCACCGGGAAATCTTCCTTCGGCAGCGTCGCCAGGTTGAAGGTCGAGCGGCCCGCGGTGATCGTCAAGCGCCCGGCGGCACTGTCTTCCGACAGGCTGACCAGCGCCCCGTCTGGCAGCTTGCGGACGATCTCGTGCAGCATCACGGCGGAAACGGTGGTGGACCCGGCCCGTTCGACCATCGCGGGGGCACGGTCCACGACCTCGATATCCAGGTCGGTGGCGCGGAAGCTGACCTGCGCGCCCTCGGCCTCGATCAGCACGTTGGCGAGGATCGGAATGGTGTTGCGGCGTTCGACCACTGATTGCGCCTGGGCGAGCGCTTTCAACAGCGTGGCGCGTTCGATGCTGAGCTTCATCTGGCTTCCCCCTGCCGACCCGTTGAAAGGACGACGAATTTATCCGGTATCCACCGGTTCACAAGCGTTTGTTGAGACTGTGGAAGGCTTTGCGAGGGCCGTCAAGTGCGGCCCCCGCCTTAGCCCTGCAGAAGGCGGCGCAGAAGCTGCAGATCGTCGGCCAACTGGCTGTCGATGGTCATCAGCTCTTCGATCTTGCGCACACCATGCATGATCGTGGTGTGATCCCGGCCCCCGAAACGGCGACCGATTTCCGGCAGGCTGCGCGGGGTCAGCTGCTTGGAGAGATACATCGCCACCTGCCGGGGCCGCGCGATGGTGCGCAGCCGCTTC
>PNNE01000214.1 GCA_013824055.1 Rhodobacter sp.
GTCGGGGCCGATGCAGTTCAGGCCCTTGGCGATGATCCGCGCCGTGGTGGTCTTGCCCACCCCCCGGACGCCGGTCATCACGAAGGCATGCGCGATCCGGTCCGCCGCGAAGGCGTTCTTCAGGGTGCGAACCATCGCCTCTTGCCCGATGAGATCGGCAAAGGTCTGCGGGCGGTACTTGCGGGCAAGGACCTGGTAGGCTTTCTCGTCGGACATGGAACCCTCGTTCAGTCAGGGGCAGATTAGGGCGCGGGGGGCGGAAGGTCCACCGGGAAGGGTGCGGGGATGGCGCTGGTCATTGCAGAGCTGACGGTGGGCGGCGGAGTGCTGGGGATCGGCCCGATGCCGGGGCGCGGCGGCGGGTATGCGGGGGACCTGCGCGACCTGCTGGCCTGGGGCCCGGGGCTGGCCCTGACGATGACGACGGCAGAGGAACTGGCCGCCAAGGGGGCGGACGCACTGCCCGGGGACCTTGGGGCGGCCGGGGTGGACTGGATGCATCTGCCGATCCGGGACTACGGCGCTCCGACCGGCGAGACGCTTGCGGCATGGCCCGAGGCCGCCGCAAGGGCGCGACAGGTGCTTGCGGCGGGCGGCAGGGTCTGGGTGCATTGCATGGGCGGTTGCGGGCGGTCGGGCACGGCGGCCTTGCGGCTGATGGTCGAGGCGGGAGAGGAGCCGCGCGCCGCGTTGCATCGGCTGCGGGCGGTGCGGCCCTGTGCGGTCGAGACGCCGGAGCAGTTTGCCTGGGCTGCGGCGGGTGGTGCGCTGTAGCGCGCTCTACGCCGGCAACGGGCCGTAGAGGCGGGCAGGCAGGCCGCGCAGCACGTCGCTCTTGCGGCGGGTGCGGGCAAGGGTCCAGCTGCCCTGGAAGCCGATGATGAAGGTCTCGGCGGCGTCGTGGGCGGCTTCGGGGCTCAGGCCAAGCGCCTGACCGTGGCCGGCGGCGGCGGCGATGATGCGGTCGAAGGACTGTTCGGCCTGGGCGCGGAAGCGGTCGTGGTCGGGGCCTTCGAACAGCAGGCCGAAGATCGGGCAGGCGTCGGCGCTTTCGAGAATGTCGAACAGCTTGGCCATCTTGTGGCAGAAGGTCGTGACGCCATGCCGCCAGTCGGGTGCTGCGCGGAAGCTGTCGTCGATCACCCGGATGATCTCGGACGCGGTCCAGTCGGCGGCGGCGCAGGCGAGGTCGGCCTTGCCCTCGGGGAAGTGGTGGTAGAGCGAGCCCTTGGGGACCCCGGCCTCGGTCAGGATCTCGGTCAGGCCGGTGCCGTCATAGCCGCGCTGCCGGAACAGCCGGGTGGCAGCCTGGACCAGGCGGTCGCGGGTCGAGGGTTCGTCGGTCATCGGCCCAGCATAGGGGGTATGGTGCTGCGCGGAAAGACTAGACCGATTGGTCTAATCGTGCTACTGGACCGATCAGTCCAATGGGCGGAGCAAGCGATGCTGGATGCGGCAAGCCCGATGGGCGCAAGCGGTGAGGACCTGGAGATTCGCAGCGACGGCGCGGTGCTGCGCGGGCGGATCATGCGGCCCAGGGGCACCGCGCGGGCGGCGCTGGTGATCCACGGGGCGACGGGTGCGCCTGCCGGGTTCTACCGGGCCTTCGCGGAATGGGCGGCGCGCGAGCGGGATCTGGCGGTCCTGACCTATGACTACCGGGATTTCGGTGCGTCCTTGCGGCGACCGATGCGCGGGTCGAAAGCGACGCTGGCGGACTGGGGCCGGCTGGATCAGGCGGCTGCGCTGGCGACGCTGGCGCGGATCCATCCGAATGTGCCGCTTTGGGTGCTGGGACATTCGGTCGGGGGGCTGTGGCTGGGCTGGCACCCGGCGATGGCGCGGGTCAGCCGGGCGATCACCATCGGCGCGGGGCTGACGCATGTGTCGGATCATCCCTGGCGCTATCAGTGGAAGGCGCGGATGTTCTGGTCGCCGCCGGTCCGCGCGCTTGCCGCGACGGCGGGCTATCTGCCGGGGCGGATGGTGGGCCTGGGCGCCGACCTGCCGCGTGGCGTCTACGAGGACTGGCGGCGCTGGTGCCTGTCGCCGGGCTGGCACTTGTCGGACGTGGGCCGGACGCTGCCCTTGCCCGATCCGGCGCGCGTGACTGCCCGGCTGCGGATGATCGCGGTGGCGGATGACGACCTGGTCCCGCCCAAGGCCGTCTGGCGGGCGCGGGCGCTGTATCCCGAGGCGACGAAAGAGCAAAAGGTGCTGCGGCCCGCCGATTTCGGCCTGGCAAGCATCGGGCATATCCCGCCGTTCACCCGGCGCAACGCGGTCCTGTGGCCGGCGATCCTGGACTGACT
>PNNE01000189.1 GCA_013824055.1 Rhodobacter sp.
TACGCCGAGGTGATGGACGCCCTCGACAAGGCCGAGGCGCTGTGGCTGACGGCGCAGGAGAAGCTGGAACTCAGCGGCGCCTAGGGTCTTGTGTCCCTGCTCTGGTCCACATCCTGTAACGACAGTCTGTTGCGCATATGGACATGATCCAGGCGTCTGGCTGCGGTTCAGGCCAGAGGCCCGGCCTTGCGCCGACTTCAGGCATGGGACCGGACAAGCGGTGGGCGATGGCGCGGGATCGATCGGCTGATCTTTCCAAGACGCGCCCCTGCCCCCATATCTGCCTGAACCGGAGGTTCGGATGGACGGAGAAACCCTGGCCCGCGTGGGCTATCTTGCGCTGATCCTGGCCGCTCTTGGCGGCTGGGTGCTGGTGGAGTTCCGCCAGCGAATGGGTCAGGCGCTGCGGATGGGGCTGGCCTGGGGGCTGATCTTCGTCGGCATGATGGCGGGCTACGGGCTGTGGTCGGACATCCGGCGCGAGGTGATGCCGATCCAGGAGGTCGGCGCGGCCGGAGAGGTCGAGGTGCCGCGGTCGATGGACGGGCACTACTATCTGACCCTGATGATCGACGGGACGGCGGTGCCCTTCATGGTCGACACGGGCGCAACCGGCATGGTGCTGGCCGCCAGGGATGCCGAGCGGCTGGGGATCGATCTGGCAAGCCTCGAGTTCCGGGGGCAGGCCAACACGGCCAACGGGGTGGTCCGGACGGCGCGGGTCATGCTGGAGGCGGTCGAGCTGGGGCCGTTCCGGAACGAGCGCTTCGGGGCCTTCGTGACCGAGGGGGCGCTGGATCAGTCGCTGCTGGGGATGGACTACCTGGGGCAGTTCCGGATGGAGTTCGACGGCGGCAAGCTGGTGTTGCGGCAGTAGCCGTCCACAGTCGGCAGAGCCATAATTGTTTTTTATCAAGGATTTGGATGGCCTTGACGGTTAGACCGAGCCAAGATCCTTCGAAGGATCTTGCAAATTTCTTCGAAGAAATTTGTCCCGGACCCTAGCGGGCGGCGCTTTCGGCCTTCTTTTCCCAGCGGCCCGAGTCCTCGGACCAGTATTGCGCCGCGTGGCCTGCAGTGGTCATCGCCTTCCACTGGCCACGGGCGGCCTGCAGGCGGGCCTGGTCGTTGCCGTCGAACAGGACCCAGACCCGCTCCATCGCGGCGATCTCGGCATCGGTGGCTTCGGCTCCGTCGACCAGCGCCAGGACTTTCGCACCGTTTGCCGGTTGACCAAGGCCAAGCAGCACCGGCTGATCGGCGTCATGCGGCCCACCCTCCAGCCCATGCGGCAGGAAGCCGTCGTCGCCACCTTTCAGCCACAGCGCCTGATCCAGCAGGTCCAGCGCGGCAAGATCGGTGCCCCGCACCATCACCCGCCACCCCTGCCCCAAGGCGCGCGGCAGGTTGACGGCCAGCGTATCGGCGGGGGCCGATTGCATCAGGTGGAAGAACATCACCATGCCCATTGCGGTCCGCTCGTCGTGCGTCTGCGACGCCTCCTCGCTTGCGCGCCGCCCGGCGAGGAGCGACGCGGAACGCGAGCGAGGAGCCTCACGTCTCGAACCGGTCGCGGATCAGCCGGTCCAGCGCCATGACGCCCCAGCCGGTCGCTCCCTTCGGCGCCAGCGTGGTGTCGGCCTTCAGCAGCGCGGTTCCCGCGATATCAAGGTGGCACCAGGGCATGTCCGGCTTGACGAAGCGCTGAAGGAACTGCGCCGCGGTGATCGCGCCTCCGTCGCGGCCGCCGACGTTCATCATGTCGGCGATGCGGGACTTGAGTTTCGCGTCATAGGCATCGCCCATCGGCATCCGCCAGGCGCCTTCGCCCTCGGCCCTGGCGGCGGCGAGAAAGGCGTTGCAGAGGTCATCGTTGTTGGAAAAGACGCCGGTGTTCTCGTGGCCGAGCGCGATGATGATCGCGCCGGTCAGGGTTGCCAGGTCGATCATGCCCGTCGGCTTGAAACGCTCTTGCGCGTACCACATCACGTCGGCCAGGACCAGACGGCCCTCGGCGTCGGTGTTGATCACCTCGATCGTGTCGCCCTTCATCGACTTCACGACATCGCCGGGACGCTGGGCGCGACCGTCGGGCATGTTTTCCACCAGGCCGACCAGACCCACGACATTGGCCCTGGCCTTGCGCAAGGCCAGCGTCCGCATGACGCCCGCGACGACGCCCGCGCCGCCCATGTCCATCGTCATCTCTTCCATGCCCGCGGCGGGCTTGATCGAGATGCCGCCGGTGTCGAAGACGACGCCCTTGCCGACCAGCGCGAAGGGGGCCTCGCCCTTCGGGCCGCCGTGCCAC
>PNNE01000260.1 GCA_013824055.1 Rhodobacter sp.
CGCGGAGCCGCAAGGCCGCGATCACGAACCACAACTTCGCGGATCTCGCCACCTTCCATCGCACGCCGCTCGGCAAGATTGGCCGGGAAGTGCCGTGGGGCGTGCCGATCACGCTTTTCCCGACGCCAGAGCGCAGCGGGTTCCGGTTCAACTTCCACGAAGAAGGCGCGCCGGACCGTGAGCCCACAGGCGGGCACACGCTGATCCTCGGCCGCCCCGGGTCGGGCAAATCCGTGCTCGCGGCTTTCCTCATGACCATGGCCCGGCGCGCAGGTGCCCGGCTCTTCGTCTTCGACTACCGCGCCGGCATGGAAATGGCCGTCCGCGCGCTTGGCGGCAGCTATTCGACCGTGCGCGCCGGACGGCCCACGGGGCTCAACCCCCTGCAGACCGAGATTGATGCCCGCGGACAGGCCTGGCTTGCCGATTGGCTGGCCAGCCTTCTCGAGCGCCGCGACCAGCCGCTGACCCCGGTGCAGACCAACCGCCTGCAGGAGGTCGTGCGCCAGAATGCCAGCGCCGGGAACGCCGGCCTCAGGAACTGGTCCGACTTCGCCTCGCTCCTCGTCTCAACCGATGATGAGGGCGATCTCTTCGAGCGAATGCAGGAATGGACAGCCGATGGCCGTTACGGCTGGATCTTCGGGGCGAACGCGAACGACACCTTCCAGATCGGGGGCAGCACCGACGCTGACGTCGCAGGCTTCGATCTGACCGGCATCCTCGATTCCGAGAGCGAGCGGGAACGCATGGCGGTCCTCTCCTACCTCTTCCGCCGAGTCGAGCGCGTGATCGAAGACCGCAAGCCCACGATGATCGTCATCGACGAGGCCTGGAAAGCGCTCGACAACGCGTATTTCGCGGAGCGGCTCTCGAACTGGCTGGTGACCGCGCGAAAGCAGAACGCGGTCGTCGTGATGATGACCCAGTATGCCAGCCAGCTCGAGCGCACCCGGACCGGCAAGACCATCGTGGAAGCCGTACCGACGCAGGTGCTCCTGCCCAACATCCGCGCTTCGGCTGCGGATTACGCGATGCTCGGCCTCAGCGAGAAAGAACTCGATGTGCTCCTCGGCGTTGGTTCGGCCTCGCGCCTCGCGCTCGTGCGCGATGACCGCGGTGCGGTGGTGATCGACGCCGATCTGGGCGCGCTCGGCCCCCTCGTTACCATACTTGGCGGCATGGAGAAGGGAGAGGCCCTTGTCGGCCCTGACTACCGTGACCGCCCTGATTTCTGGAGAGTGACATGATCCGTACCATCATGCGCAGCGCCGTGCTGCTTGGCCTCGGCCTGACCCTGACGGCCTGTGCGCAGCATAACCCCGCAGCGGCCAACTGCTTCAACTTTCGCGACGCACCCGCGCAGTCGGCGAACGCGACGACGACGATCTCGACCATGGGCGCCACAGTCACGCGCCGCGACACGGTCTGCGATTTCGTGATGCTGGGAGCGGGCAGCTAACCCCATGCGGAGCTGGCTTACCTTCTCGATGGTCAGTCTTGCACTGGCAGGTCCCACAGCGGGGCTAGCGGTCGCCCAGGGCGTGCCGACTTTCGACCTGCGCCTTTTCGCAGAGCGGCAGGCGATTCTTGAGCAGACTGATCGCGATCTGGCGCTGCAACAGGACCGGCTGACCCGTGAAGAGGAGCTGGCCGAGATCGAGCGCCAGCAGCTCGCCTCCCTCGAAGGGCTCATGGATGCAATGTCCCTCGACTCAGGCGATGTAGCAGGCACAGTGGCTGGGCTCGAGGCCGGGCAGGGTGCGGTTGACGAGGTCGAAAGCGCGGCGGCCAGCCTTTATGCGCCCGAGGACAACAACCCGGCCGCAGCCCGGATGTTCGGCGATGCCCGGGAAGGGATCGAGGAGCTGATCATCCGCGCCGCGCGCGACACCCATAGCCTGCCCGGGGTGAGCCGCGCGGGGCTGTCGCTGGTCCAGTGGCGCTGCCTGCTGCAAGCGCTGATCTGGCAGGAAAGCCGGTTCCAGATCGGGGCACGCTCCCCCGTTGGAGCTTTCGGGCTCACGCAGATCATGCCCGCTACCGCTAGCGATCTTGGCATCAACCCGGCCTATTACGACGACCCGTACCTGCAGGTCACAGGCGGTGCGCGTTACCTCGCGATGATGCTGAACATGTTCGATGGCAACATCATCCATGCGCTTGCCGCTTACAACGCAGGCCCGGGCAACGTGCAGGACTACGGCGGCGTCCCGCCCTTCGCGGAAACCCAACACTACGTCGTGGTGATCCCGCAGCAGTACAACAGCTACCTCGCCGCCGTCGGCGGG
>PNNE01000131.1 GCA_013824055.1 Rhodobacter sp.
GTTCCGTAGGGCGGTGGAGGAGGGGCTGATCGATCCGAAACGCTATGTCCTGATCGGCATTCGCGGCACGGCCTATGGGCGCGAGGACTGGGATTTTGCCGCAAGCGTCGGCATCCGCATCATCCCCATCGCCGAGTTTCACGCGCGGGGGCCGGAGGATGTGATGGCCGAGGTGCGCGAGATTGTCGGCCCGGGGCCGGTCTATGTCACCTATGACATCGATTTTGTCGACCCGACCTTCGCGCCGGGGACGGGAACGCCAGAAGTCGGGGGGCCGACGTCGTGGCAGGCCTTGCAGGTGGCGCGCGGTTTGCGCGGGCTGGACGTGGTGGGGGCGGATCTGGTGGAGGTGTCGCCTCCGTTCGATCTCTCGGGCGGGACGGCCTGGCTGGGGATCAGCCTGATGTTCGAGATGCTGTGCGTGATGGCCGAGACGATTTCGGGGCGCGTCGCGCGGGGCTGAGGTGGGACGCGGGGGTTTCACACCCCCGCACCCCCGTGGGATATTTGGAGACAGAAAATGACTGCTGCCGAGATGATCATCACCAATGCGAAGGTCCTGACGATGGACGAAGGGCGGCCCCGGTCCGAGGCCGTGGCCTTCGGCGGCGGGCGCATCCTGGCGGTCGGGGGGCGGGCCGAGGTGGAGGCGCTGGCCGGGCCGGGGTGCCGCGTCGTGGATGCGGGCGGGCGGACGCTTCTGCCGGGGTTCGTGGAGAGCCACCTGCATCTGGTTCTGGGCGGCAACGAGCTTGCGCAGTTGCAGCTGGGCGGCGTGCAGGGGTTCGAGGAACTGGCTCGGCTCTTCCGGGCCTATGCGGCGAAAAACCCGACCCTGCCCTTGCTGATGGCACAAGGCGCGGCCTACGAGCTTCTGGAGCATCCGGTCACGAGGGCTGACCTTGACCGGGTGATCGCCGACCGCCCCATCGCGATGATGGCGCCGGACCACCATACCGTCTGGGCCAACACGGCGGCCTTGCGGGCTGCGGGGCTGTTGCAGGGGGCGGAGATGCCGCCGGGCCATGTGGTCGTGATGGGCGCGGACGGGATGGCGACGGGGGAACTTCTGGAGTTCGAGGCCTTCAGCCCGGTGCTGGCGCTGACCGGGGACCTGCATCTGCAACTGGGCATCGCCACGGGGGGCGAGCCCGACCCCTGGCCCGATGCCGCTCAGCGCGCCAAGGACAAGGAGAAGGTGGCGGCGGGCCTGGCGCATTGCGCCATGCACGGGATCACCAGCATGGTGAACATGGACGGCAACCGCTACACCTGCGTGCTGCTGAAGGAGATGGAGGCCGAGGGGCGCTTGACGGCCAGAGTCAAGGTGCCGTTCCACTTCAAGCCGCACATGGACTTGTCCGACCTGGACCGGGCGTCCGCGATGGCGGCGGAGTTCACCGGCGACTGGGTGACAAGCGGCTTCGTGAAGATGTTCATGGACGGGGTCGTCGACAGCCGCACGGCCTATATGCTGCATCCCTATCCCGGCACGACCGAGACCGGGGCCCCCCTGTTCGAGGCAGAGCGGTTCAAGGACGTCTGCCGCGAGATCTCGCGCCGGGATTTGCAGATCGCGGTGCATGCCATCGGTGACGGGGCGGTGCGGCAGACGATCGACGGGTATGAGGCCGCGGGCCGACCCGACCTGCGCCACCGGATCGAGCATATCGAGCTGATCGACCGGGCGGATGTGCCAAGGCTGGGCGCGCTGGGGATCACGGCCTCGGTGCAGCCACCGCATCCGCCGGGGGCGATGGACTTTCCGATGTCGACGATGGACCACGTGTTCCATCGCGAGCGGTGGCGGGATGCTTACCTTACGAAGACGCTGGCCGACCACGGCGCGCACCTGGCCTTTGCGTCGGACTGGCCGGTGACGGACGTCAGCGTCATGCGGGGCATCCAGGCGGCCTTGACCCGCGTGCCCTACGAAGGCTGCCAGGATGAACGTGTCGGACTGATGGAGGTGCTGCGCGCCTACACCGCCGGGGGCGCCTGGGCCGCGCATCGGGAGGGGCTGACCGGGACCCTGCGGGCCGGGATGGCAGCCGATCTGGTGCTGATCGACGGCGATATCGAGGCGATTCCGGCCGAACGGCTGGGAAAGACGGGAATCGCGCTGACAATTGCCGGGGGCAGGGTGACGCATGACCCTGAAGGCATGGCTGGTGGACCGGCTTAACGCCTTGATTTTGTGCGGGAAGATGGGGATTCCGAAAAAATCGTCATCATCCCGACATTTTCCGCTTGCGGGTCCGGAGGTCGGAACGTAAAA
>PNNE01000339.1 GCA_013824055.1 Rhodobacter sp.
TCGGTCAGGCGGGCCTCGATGTTCAGGTGAATGTCCTCAAGGTCGGTGGTGAAGGGGAACTTTCCGGCCTCGATCTCTGACAAGATCGCGAGCAGCCCTTCCCCAATCGCCTGCGCATCCATATCAGTGATGATGCCTTGTGCGGCCAGCATCGCCGCATGGGCACGGCTGCCCGCGATGTCCTGGGCGTAAAGCCGCTGGTCGAACCCGATCGAGGCGTTGATCGCCGTCATGATCGCGTCCGGCCCGCTGGCAAAGCGCCCGCCCCACATGGTGTTGGCGGCCTTGGGATCGCGGGCGTCGGACATGGCGGGACTTTCTGGGCAGGCCTTTGGAGTGAGAAGCGTGCGGAAATTGCTGGTTGTCCTCTACACGGCCTTCCTGATCGGTGCAAACCCGGTGGTGGCTGACGTCGCAGCCCTGCGCGAAGGCGACATGAAGAAGCTTGCCTTGCACGATGCGCCCAAGGACATCCCGGAAGCGGTGCTGCTGGACGCCGAGGATGGCGAGCGCAGCATGGCCGACTATCGCGGCAAGTGGGTCGTGTTGAACTTCTGGGCCACCTGGTGCGCGCCGTGTCGGCACGAGATGCCCTCGCTGGACCGGTTGCAGGTGGCGATACCCGATCTTGCGGTGGTTCCGGTCGCGACAGGCCGGAACGCGGTCCAGGGGATCAGGCGGTTCTTCGAAGAGACGGAAATCAACTCCCTGCCGATCCTGCGCGACCCGAAGTCCCAGCTTGCGCGGGGGATGGCGGTCATGGGTCTTCCGGTGACCGTGATCCTGAACCCCGAGGGGCAAGAGGTCGCCCGGCTGATCGGTGATGCGGAATGGGACAGCGACAGCGCCAAGGCCGTGCTGGCCGCGCTGATGGCGGGCCAGTAGGTCAAAGATCAAAGGTCGCAAAGACCGGGACGTGGTCGCTGGGCTGGTCCCAGCCCCGCACCGGGCGCAGGATGCGGCTGGAGTGGGCGGCATTGGCGATGTCCGGGCTTGCCCAGATGTGGTCCAGCCTGCGGCCCTTGTCGGCGGCGTTCCAGTCCGGGGCGCGATAGCTCCACCAGCTGTAAAGCCGGCCGTCCGGGATGTCCTTGCGGGTGACGTCCTGCCAGGCGCCTGCTTCCATCACCGCGTTGAAGTGATCGACCTCGACCGGCGTGTGGCTGACGATCTTCAGCAGCGCCTTGTGGTCCCAGACGTCATCCTCGCGCGGGGCGATGTTCAGGTCGCCGACCAGGATCGCGCGGTCGGGCTTCTGCCAGCGGAAGTGGTCGCGCATCTCGGTCAGGTAGTCCAGCTTCTGGCCGAATTTCGCGTTGACCTCGCGGTCGGGGATATCCCCCCCGGCGGGCACATAGCAGTTGTGGATGGTGACGCCGTTTTCCAGCTGGGCCGAGACGTGGCGGGCGTGGCCAAGCTGGGCAAAGTCGCGGTCCCCGGCGTCCATGATCGGCCGTTTGGACAGGATCGCGACGCCGTTGTAGCCCTTTTGCCCGCGCGCCACGATGTAGCGGTAGCCAAGCGCCTGAAACTGCGCCAGCGGGATGTTCTCGACCGGGCTCTTGCATTCCTGCAGGCACAGGATGTCGGGCGCTTCCTCGGTCATCAGGCGGGACACCAGCGCCTCGCGCAGGCGGACCGAGTTGATGTTCCAGGTGGCAAGGGTGAAGGGCATGGTCTGGCTCCGGTGCTGCGGCGGATGACCGTAAGGCCCCCCGCCGCAAGTCTCAAGAGCGCAGGGTCAGTCGGTGACGGTGAAGGTGCCCAGCTCGCACAGGTTCTGGGTCTGCTCGATCTCGCCGCCTTCGACCGAGACGAAGCGCAGGTCGTAGTCGCAGACGTCCAGGCCGTCGGCAATGGTCACGTCGCCGGACACGCCCGGTTCGACCGTGGTCAGCAGGATGTTTTCGCCCCACTGGTCTTCGCCGACCGGCGAGGCATACATTTCTGTCAGGGTATGGCTGCTGTCATTGACCAGGGTAAAGATCAGGTCTTCAGCCATGACCGGAGCCGCAGCGAGGGCAAGAACGGCAGCGGCGAATGCGATACGCATGGAAATCTCCGGATTGGGACCGCAGCCTGTCTGCGGCTGGATGCGCTTCTGACCGGGAAATGTGCAAAGCCCATGACCCTGGCGCGCCGTGACCAAGGCACCGGCGTCGCTGTTTCGAGTTCAGGGTAAAAAAGAGGCCGGGCAAAAAAAGGCCGGGCAAGAAGCCCGGCCAGGTCCAACAGGGAGGATGCCGCGCCATAACCCCGACGCGACCAGGGG
>PNNE01000376.1 GCA_013824055.1 Rhodobacter sp.
ACCTCATCGCGTTTTGTCTGCTGCCGGGTCTCGTTGCCGCCCAAGGCGTGCCGACCGATGACAGCGGGCTGACCGCGCGCGACATCGTCCAGACGGGCGACCGCGAGGCAGATCTGGCCTTGCAGGCGGACAAGCTGGCCGTGCGCGAACTCATTGCCGAGATCGAACGGGAGCAACTCGCCACCCTGCAACGCATCCTCGACGCCCAGACCAGCTTCGGGGGTCAGGGCTTGCCCGCCATGGTCTCGGGGCTGGAAGGCGGCAGCGGTGATCCCGACCGCTCCGTCGAGGCGGTCTATGGCACGGGCGAGATCGACCCCAACCCGGGCGGCGCGCAGATGTTCGGCGACGCCGCGGAGAACGTCGAAGAACTCATCATCCGCGTGGCCCAGGAGACCAGCGGCTTTGCCGGTGTGACCCGCGCACGCCTCTCCCCCGTCCAATGGCGCGCGCTCCTGCAGGCGCTGATCTGGCAGGAAAGCCGCTTCACCATCGATGCCAGGTCCCCCGTTGGCGCCTATGGTCTCACACAGATCATGCCGGGCACGGCCAGCGATCTCGGCATCAACCCGGAATACTTCTCGAGCCCCTATCTGCAGGTGCATGGCGGCGCGCGCTACCTTGCGGCCCAACTCGACACCTTCGACGGCAACATCATCTTCGCGCTGGCCGCCTATAACGCCGGGCCCGGGCGGGTCTTCGAATATGGCGGCGTGCCCCCTTTCCGGGAGACCCAGCACTACGTTCAGGTCATCCCGGAGCGCTACAATCTCTATCTGAGCCGGATCGGCGGGATCGATGCGCTCGGCACGATCGATCCTGCCGATCTCGCCAATGCCAATCTCTCGATCACCGGTCATGGTGCGGCCTTTTACGGCAACAACTCGCCGGCCGCGATCCGCCAGGCCGCGCTGCGCATTGCCGACATCATCGAGCGGATTTCCGAAACGGAAGACGTGCAGGAGAGCATCGCGCTCAACACCTATGCCCGCGCCGAGCTTGTGCGCCTCGTCGCCGCCCGCATCCGCCTTCAGGCCGCCCGCACCCGCGTGCTTTCCGCGGAGGAGCTGGCCCAGGCCAGCGCCCGCATGGCGGAAGCCAACTTCATGGATTTTTCGATCAGGGAGATTGAGTGATGAGACCTGTCCTCTGGAACACGGGCCTGGCCGCGGTGCTCGGGATTGCGCTGCAGATCGCACCCATGACCCCGGCCGCAGCACAGGGCGTGCCCGTCGTTGACACCCAGAACATCGCGCAAAGCATCCAGCAGCTGCGCCAGATGATCGAAGACGAGATCCTGCAGAACGAGCAGCTGGTCCAGCTTCGCGAACAGCTGGCCACCCTCACGGAACAACTCGCCGAATTGCAGCGCACCTACGAGGCGCTGACCCGTCTCGCCGAGCTTCCCGAAATCATCCGCACGGAAATGGAAGAGGAGTTGAACGGCCTCCTCGACCAGGAGTTCGGCGACATTCTTGCGACCATCGAGGCCATCAAGACCGGCGACTTCTCCGGCCTCTCGGGCTCAGGGGCCACCGAGATCGAAACCCAGATGGACCGGGTCTTGGCCGATCTGGGCTTTGACGAGGACACGCTCGCGGAAATGGCACGCAGCGACAATGCGAGCGCCAACCGCGTCGCGACGCAAGCCACGACCGGCGCGCTCGTCTCGGCCGCCGCCCAGAACAGCTATGACGATGCAGGCCAGTCGCTCGAGCGCGTCGACCGCCTCGTCGGGCTCATCGACGACATGGACGAGCTGAAGGAAAGCATCGATCTCAACACGCGTGTGACAGCGGAACTCGCCATTGCGCTCGTGGCCATGTGGCAGCTCGAAGCCATCCAGACCGTGGGCGACGGCACTGGCGGCGTGATCGATGCCGCCACCATCGCCGAAGAACAGCGCTTCATGGATTTCACCCTGCCCGAGCTGCGGGCTGAGTAGGGCGTTTCGAAATTGACCAAAGATACGAACCATCGGTTTTCGCGTTCGAGCGCAGCGAGAGGCAGCGAAGAACCGATTCCGCTTGTTTCGAAACGCCGAGACGGGGTGTGACGCGTGGCGAGTGAACAAGAGATCATCGAGGAAGAACTGGTCTATGGCGCCCTGCGCCGCGAAAGGCTCTGGCAGCGACTTGGCCTGACCGGGCTTGTCTTCGGCATCATCGGCTGTCTGAGCGCGGCGGCAGTCGCGATCCTCGATGTCGACCCGCCGCCCGTCGTCGTGCCCTATGATCCC
>PNNE01000095.1 GCA_013824055.1 Rhodobacter sp.
CGCGAATTCGACCGATTCCAGCTCCACGCCCTTGGTGTGGCTGCGATGCTCCGGGTAATGCCCCAGCGCGGCGATCGCGCGCTCCAGGCTGCTGCCCGAATCCCAGACCAGGGTGCCGTCCTTGCGGAAGATCGACCAGGTGCGCGTGCCGCCGTTCCAGTCGCCTTCGTTTGTCATCGCGAAATGGTCGCTGTCGATCCAGCTGATCCCATCGGGCTCACGCGGAACCGCCGGTTTGGTGTCGGTGAAGGACAGCATCCCGTCACGCCTGGCGTCGATGCCAGAGACCTCGACTTCGCCCGCGTTGAAGTGGCTGGCCACCGCGCCATCCGCGCCGATCACGACGATGTGGTTGTTTTCCTGCAGCGTCACGACGATCTCGCCCGCCGCGTTCACGTCGACGAACTCCGGCTCCGGGTCTTCGGGCGCAAGGGTCGCAAGGCCGGTGAGGTCGATCCGCTGCTGGCCCGCGCAATCGGCCACGCCGCCGGTCACGGCGATCTTCACGACATAGCCCGCGGGCATCTGCGGCAGCGCCGCGTCGTTCACGTCTTCGTCGCGCTGGTTCTCGATCGCGATCGCCAGGAACGATCCGTCCGGCGCCTTGGCCACCGAATCCGGCTGCCCGCCGATGTCGCATTCCGCGGTGATGGCCCTGGTCGCCGGATCGACCGTCACCAGCTTGCCCGAGGGCGCGACATAGCTTTCCGAGGTGTTCACGCCGACAAAGATCATGCCCTCATCGAACACCGCCGTCGTCGGCTCGCCACCGACGTCGATGTTGCCCAAGGCCTTTGGCGCGCGCGGATCAGCGATGTCGATCAGCCCGATCACGCCCAGCGGGCTGTCGGTATAGACCAGAGTCATCCCGTCCTCGGATGCCGAAATGATCTCGGCGCTGGAGTCGCGCGCCATGTCCTCGCCCGCCGCCATGTTGGCGATGGTCGGAAACGTCGCGATGCGGTTGAACACCGGTTCGGCCAGCGCAGGCAGCGCGGCGGTCATGGCCAGCGCGGATGTCAGACCCATGGTTCTGAACGTCATGTCGGCAGTCCTCATGTCAGGTAATCCCTGCCGAGCGATGACAAGTTGCAATGACGTCGGCATGACGGCCCGGTATCGGATTTGTGACACGCCTCCGGCGACCGGGTGCCGCGCGCAGGGCCCGATCCGCTTTCCCGAGCCCCAGGGAACCGACTGGCTTGCCGCGCGTTGACCGGCATCGCTCCATCAAGAAGCGCTGGAAAAGGGAACCCCATGGGCATTGAAGCACTTATCGTCACGCTGATCATCGGCGCGGTCGCAGGCTGGCTGGCGGGCCTGATCGTCAAGGGCTACGGCTACGGCCTGCTTGGCAACATTGTCGTCGGGATCGTCGGCGCGTTTGTCGCCAGCCTGCTGTTCCCGATGGTTGGCCTCAGCCTTGGCGGCGGCATCCTCGGCGCGATCATCTCCGGCACCATCGGCGCGGTGATCCTGCTGTTCCTGATCCGCCTGATCAAACGCGCCTGATCAAACGCGCGTCAGGCAGAAAGGGCCGGGGTTTCCCCCGGCCCGATCCGTCAGCCCACCACGTTGAACGCAGGGCCATAGGGGTAATGCGTGATGTCCTCGGGCTCGTCCTCGGTCACGACAAAGATGTCGTGCTCGCGGTAGCCGCCCGCGCCCGGCATCCCTTCGGGGATCGTCAGCATCGGCTCCATCGAGATCACCATCCCCGGCTCCAGCACCGTGTCGATATCCTCGCGCAGCTCCAGTGCTGCCTCGCGGCCATAGTAGTGCGACAGGATGCCGAACGAATGGCCATAGCCGAAGGTCCGGTATTGCAGCATCTGCCGCTCGGCCAGGAACTCGTTGATCTTCATGGTGATCTCGGCGCAGGAGGCGCCGGGCTTCAGCAGCTTCATCCCGAATTCATGGCTGTCGATGTTGGTCTGCCAGACCTTCATGCTGGCGTCATCCACCTCGCCCACGAACAGCGTCCGCTCCAGCGCGGTGTAGTAGCCGCTGATCATCGGAAAGCAGTTCAGGCTGAGGATGTCGCCATGCTTCAGCTTGCGGTTCGTCACCGGGTTGTGCGCGCCGTCGGTGTTGATCCCGGACTGGAACCAGACCCAGGTGTCGCGATATTCGGCATCCGGAAAGCGCCTGGCAATCTCGCGCTCCATCGCATCGCGGCCCGCGATGGAGATCTCCAGCTCGGTCGCGCCGACCTTGATCGCCTCGCGGATCGCAT
>PNNE01000019.1 GCA_013824055.1 Rhodobacter sp.
CCAACCCGGAACCCTTTCGTCGGGGGCGCCAAAGCGCAGCGCCGGGGGCGGCCGCGCCGGGATGGGCAGCGCCGGGGTGGGCAAGCGCCGGGGTGGGCAAGCGCGGGGGGCGCGAAGCCCTCGGATTGCTCATGCGCCCGGCACGCTTCTGCCGTTGACCGGCGTGATGCAGCCCTTCCATCGGGGCTGTCCCGGGTGCGTCAGGTCACAACAGCGCCAAGGGCGATCGCGGCAAGGCCGCCGATGCAGGCCAGGACCAAAGGCCAAAGCGATGGCTGCTTGCCCGTCCTGTCTTCAGTGTCGAGGGAGGCGGCAAAGAGTTCCGCGAAGTGCTGGTCGAAACGCCCGTCCATCATTTCAGTCACCTTTCCGTCTGCGTGGTTACTCGAAGGCCCAGGTCCAGGGTGCATCCATCGCCGCCTTGACCTGTTGCGGGGCGATCACAAGCGCCATGCTTGCGGTGTAGGCCAGAAGAAAGAGCGCCAGTGCGACAAATCCCGAGCGACCCTGGTGCGGTTGGCGAAGGACCCTCTTCACAGCGCGATCCTCCAGCCCTGTGCCTGACGCGCCGGCTGCGCTTCCGTCGCCGCGATCAGCTCATCACGCAGGGCCTTGCCTCTGGCCCACGGACCGAAACCAGAGGCGACGTTGATGTGACCGGCAGCTCCAAGATCGACAAGGTCGCTGCCCCAGGCGCGCGCCAGATGGGCGGCGCGGCCAAAGCTCATCCACGGATCATTCCGGCTGGCGACCACGGTTGTCGGGATGTCCATCCGCAGCTCGGGGATCGGACCGAACTGGCCGATCCGGTCGCTGCCCCGCGTCTCGGCCGGGGCGACAAGCAACGCAGCGCGGACCTTCAGCTGCGGCCATCTTGCCAGAATCCGCGCGATCAGCACGACGCCGAGCGAATGTCCGACCAGCACGCAGTCCGGATGACGCAGGATCATCGAGGCCAGTTCGATTTCCCAGACTGCCGGAACCGGACGCCCGGGATCGGCGAGGTCGACCATCAGCGCCTTGGGGTCTGTCGCGGCCCACCAGTGCTGCCAATGCGGATCGGGCGAGCCGTCGAGGCCAGGGACGATCAGGGTCTTGCTCATCGGTTACCTCCACGGGGTTGCGACTCGGTCTCTGGTATAAATCTAGCAAGATTGTCGTGTATTTTGGTTCCAAAGATGACACCGGAAAGGGAAGGCCGTTCTCTCACGGCTGCTCAGCGCGACAGCGTGTCCACCGGATAGGCCGTGGTGAACTTCATCCGCTCCATCGCGAAATGGCTGGTCACGTTCTTGATCGGAACCGCGTCCGTCAGACGCTTGTAAAGCCGGTCAAAGGCCGTCATGTCGGCGACCGCGACGCGCAGAAGATAGTCGATCTCGCCGGCCATCCGGTAGACTTCCATGATCTCGGGGATCGCGTTCACTGCCGCGGAAAAGGCCTCGCGCCAGTCGGCGGAATGGTCGGGGGCCTCGATCCCGACAAAGACGGTCAGGCCGAACCCCAGCTTGGTCGGATCGACCAGGGCCACCCGCCCGGTCAGCACGCCAGAGGCTTCAAGCTTCTGGATGCGCTTCCAGCACGGGGTCTGCGACAATCCGGCCTTGTCGGCAATCTGGGCGATGGGCAAGGTCGCATCGCGCATCAGTTCGGCCACGATCTTGCGGTCGATCAGGTCCAGGTCGGTCACGGTTCAGCTGCCTCTCTAGCCCGGCTGGTGGGCTTGAGGCTCAGCATGCAGCAAAACGGAATAAAGTCTACCATTCTTATCGTGTATGACCCGGACTGTCCCGACCTGAGGTCTGCCCTTGTTTTCTTGATGTTTTGCCGCAACTCGGCGCGAGGTTGGTTGGCGCTCCCCAATCTCGACGTTGATTCTCGTCATTCCTCCGCGTAACTCTGATCCATGATCACGCAGAAGATGAAATACGCCCTCAAGGCGCTTCTCGTCCTTGCCGACGAAGCGGCCAAAGGCCAGCCCGAACCCTTGACGATCGAAGAGATCGCCAAGCGGTCCGACACGCCCAAGCGGTTTCTCGAACATATCCTGCTCGAGGTCCGCAACGCCGGCGTGATCGCGTCGATCCGGGGGCGGTCGGGCGGCTACATCCTGATCAAGAAGCCGACCGAGGTCTCGATCTCGGAGCTTCTGCGCACCATCGACGGACCGATTGCCCCCCTGCCCTGCCTGTCCCGCCGCGCCTACCAGCGCTGCGAGGATTGCGCCGACGAGG
>PNNE01000014.1 GCA_013824055.1 Rhodobacter sp.
CGCTGACGCTGGACGAGATCACGGCGCTGCAGGCGGGCAAGACCGGGGCGCTGATCGGGTTCGCGGCCGAGGCGGGGGCGGTGATGGCGCAGGCCGACCGGGCACCGTTGCGGCGCTATGCCGCTGCGCTGGGACTGGCCTTCCAGATCGCGGACGACATCCTTGATGTCACGGGCGACGAAGCCAGGACCGGCAAGCGGTTGCACAAGGACGCCAAGGCGGGCAAGGCCACGTTCGTCTCGCTTCTGGGTCTGGATGGAGCCAGGGCGCGGGCGGCGGAGTTGGTGGTCGAGGCCGAAGCGGCGCTGGCCGGGTATGGAAAAGGTGCTGCCAACTTGATTGCCGCCGCACGCTTCGTTATCGCGCGGGACAGTTGACCGCAAAGGCAGGCATGATGACCGACCGACCCGCTACTCCGCTGCTTGACCGGGTGACTGTTCCCTCGGACCTGAAGCCGCTGACTGACCGCGAGTTGCACCAGCTGGCGGCAGAGCTGCGGGCCGAGACGATTGCCGCCGTGTCGGTGACGGGCGGCCATCTGGGGGCCGGGCTGGGGGTCGTCGAGCTGACGGTGGCGATCCATGCCGTCTTCGACACCCCGCGCGACAAGCTGATCTGGGACGTGGGCCACCAGTGCTATCCGCACAAGATCCTGACCGGGCGGCGGGACCGGATTCGCACGCTGCGGATGGAAGGCGGGCTGTCGGGCTTCACCAGGCGGTCGGAGAGCCCCTATGACCCGTTCGGGGCGGCACATTCATCGACCTCGATTTCGGCGGCGCTGGGCTTTGCGATGGCGGCCGAACTGGGCGGCGATCCAGGCGATGCGATCGCGGTGATCGGCGACGGCGCGATGTCGGCGGGCATGGCCTTCGAGGCGATGAACAACGCGGGCCACCTGGGCAAGCGGCTGTTCGTGATCCTGAACGACAACGAGATGTCGATTGCCCCTCCGGTCGGGGCGCTGTCGGCCTATCTGAGCGAGCTTTATGCTGCCGCTCCGATGCAGGACCTGAAGCAGGTGGCGAAGGGGATCGTGGGGCTTCTGCCCTCTCCCTTCCAGGAGGGGGCCAAGCGGGCCAAGGACATGCTCAAGGGCCTGGCCGTGGGCGGGACCTTGTTCGAATCGCTGGGGTTCGACTATGTCGGGCCGATCGACGGGCATGATCTGGACCAGCTGCTGCCCGTCCTGCGGACGCTGAAGGCCAGGGCCACGGGGCCGGTCCTGCTGCATGTGCTGACCAAGAAGGGCAAGGGCTACGCGCCGGCCGAGGCGGCGCGGGACAAGGGTCACGCGACGGGCAAGTTCGATGTCCTGACCGGGGTGCAGGTCAAGGCGGCGTCCAACGCTCCGTCCTACACCAAGGTCTTTGCGCAGTCGCTGGTGGCCGAGGCCGAGCGGGACGAGAAGATCGTGGCCGTCACGGCGGCGATGCCGGACGGGACCGGGCTGGACCTGTTCGCGGGTCGGTTCCCGAAACGCTGCTTCGACGTAGGCATTGCCGAACAGCACGCAGTGACCTTCAGCGCCGGGTTGGCGGCGGGCGGGATGAAGCCGTTCTGCGCGATCTACTCCACCTTCCTGCAGCGCGGCTACGATCAGGTCGTGCACGATGTAGCGATCCAGCGTCTGCCGGTGCGGTTTGCCATCGACCGGGCCGGGCTGGTCGGGGCCGACGGGGCGACTCATGCGGGGGCGTTCGACATCGGTTTCCTGTCGAACCTGCCGGGGTTCGTGGTGATGGCGGCGGCGGACGAGGCCGAGCTGGTGCACATGGTGGCGACGGCGGCAGCGCATGACAGCGGGCCGATCGCGTTCCGCTATCCCAGGGGCGAAGGCGCAGGGGTCGAGATGCCTGCCCGCGGCGTGCCGCTGGAGATCGGGCGGGGACGGGTGCTGCGCGAGGGGTCGCGCGTGGCGGTGCTGTCCTTCGGGACCCGGCTGGCGGAAAGCCTGAAGGCTGCCGAGGCTTTGGCAGTGCGGGGGGTGTCGGTGACAGTGGCGGACGCGCGGTTCGCCAAGCCGCTGGACCGGGACCTGGTCTTGCAACTGGCGCGGGGGCATGAGGCTCTGGTCACGGTCGAGGAAGGCGCGGTCGGCGGCTTTGGCAGCCACGTGGCGCAGTTGCTGGCCGAGGCGGGCGTGTTCGACCGGGGGCTGAAGTTCCGGTCGCTGGTGCTGCCGGACATCTTCATCGACCAGGCCTC
>PNNE01000428.1 GCA_013824055.1 Rhodobacter sp.
ACCAGCATCTCATGCCCCCTGATGAAAGACGAAGGACCGCATGGACACCGAACCAAGGTCGATCGCGTCGGTCATGAAGGTCAGCTGGTCGCGGGCGTCAGAGGCCCCGGCAATGGTCAGCGCGGGCATGTAGTGGTCCACGGTCGGGTGGGCCATCCGCAGCAGCGTCCCCAGGCCTGCGGCATCGGCGAGCGGCTTCAGGTCGCGCGCCCCAAGCCGGTCGGCGAAAAGCTGGTCGAACTCCAGCGCGAAGTCCAGCGGCTGGCCGCCAAAGCGCATCGTGCGCAGGTTGTGCACGACATTGCCCGACCCCAGGATCAGCACGCCCCGGTCGCGCAGTTGCGCCAGGGTGCGGCCGACCTCGAGCTGGTGCTCCAGCCCGCGCCCCATGTCGATCGAGACCTGGAAGACCGGCACCTTCGCCTGCGGGTAAAGGAAGCGCAGCACGGTCCAGGCCCCGTGGTCAAGGCCCCAGGTGTCATCCTCGGCCGAATGGTGGCTGGCAAGCAGGCTGACCACCTCGCGGGCGAGGCCCGGGTTCCCGGGGCGGGGTAGTCCATCGCGTAAAGCGCGTCGGGAAAGCCGTAGAAGTCGTGGATCGTCTTCGGCAGGGCCGAGACATCGACCAGCGTCGTCCCCCGCGTCATCCAGTGGGCCGAGACGACAAGGATCGCCGAGGGCTCCGGCAGGCTTTGGCCCAAGGTGGTCCATGCCCGGCTGTAGGGCGTGTCCTCCAGCGCGTTCATCGGGCTGCCGTGGCCCAGGAAGACCACCGGCATCCGGGCGGACGGCGCCAGGCGGTCGCGCAGGGCATGAAGATCGGTGATCGTGCTCATGGGTGTCGCTCCTGTCGAAGGGGCCGCCCGGCCCTGGGCGGCCCGAAGGGGTTCAGGCGGTCACGAGGCCGCGGGCCGCGGGCTTCAGCGCATGGGCACCGCTGCCCAGCAGTGCCACGGCTCCCTGCACGATGGCCCAGAACAGCGGGAATTCCCAGCCGCCGCCTGCGTTGGAAAAGACCCAGCCGTTGCCGGCATGGACCCAGGTCGCGCCCAGCAGGACCGGGATCAGCGCCAGCGACACCGCACGGGTGGCGACGCCCAGGATCAGGGCGAGGCCGCCGGCGACTTCGACCAGGATGGTCAGGTAGGCCAGGAAGCCCGGCAGGCCCAGGCTTTCGAAATAGCCCACGGTTCCGGGGATGGTGAAGACGAAGACCTTCATCAGCCCGTGGGCGATGAACAGCGCGCCACTGGTGACGCGAAGGAGCAGGGCGGCATAGTCGGAATTGGGGGTCATGGCATGGGTCCTTTCGGGACGGCAACGGGTTGCGGTGACCCCTGGGTAAGGCTTGACGGTCCTGCATGATATGGAGATGTTGGTGAATGACTATCCACGGAACATTCCAGATCAGATGGACCTGATCGAGCAGCTCAAGGCCTTCGTGGCCACCGCGCAGACCGGGTCGTTCACCGCGGCGGCCGGGCAGTTGGGCGTGTCGAACCGGCTGACCTCGAAATACGTGGCCGAACTCGAGACGCGCCTGGGGGTGCGCCTCTTGCAGCGGACGACGCGGAAGGTGGGGCTGACCCCGGCGGGCGAGGACCTGCTCGCGCGGGCTCCGGCGCTGCTGGACGATCTGGATGCGCTGATTGGCGAGGTGTCCGAAGGCAGCCGCGGGTTCGCCGGGGTGATCCGGGTCTCGGCCTCGGTCACATTCGGCGAGATCTGGGTGGCGGGGATGCTGGAACGCTTTGGTCGCGCGCATCCGGCGCTGTCCTTCGATCTGCGGCTGAACGACCGGCACGTGGACCTGGCCGCCGAGGGGATCGATGTCGCGTTCAGGATGGGCCGCACCGAGACGCAGTCGCTGAAGGCGCGCAAGCTGGGCAGTTTCCGGTCGGTGCTGGTCGCAAGCCCGGACTATCTGGCACGGCGGGGTGAGCCACGGACACCCGCCGACCTGGCCGGGCACGACTGCATCATCGACACCAATCGGCGCACACCGCGACGCTGGGTCCTGGGACCCGAGGGCGCGGCAGAGACGGTGACGGTCCGGGGCCGGTTCCAGGTGAACTCGGCCCGCGCGGCGGTCGAACTGGCCGCCAAGGGCTTGGGCATCGCCTACGCGCCGCGCTTTGTGCTGGGCGCAGCACTTGCGGCGGGACAGGTTGTCCGGCTCTTGCCCGATCAGCCCGGCGAGGCCAG
>PNNE01000377.1 GCA_013824055.1 Rhodobacter sp.
GCCGTCAACAAATGGGACCTGGAAGACGAAAAGCAGGAAAAGCTGGCCGAGTTGAAAGAGATGTTCGACCGTCTCTTGCCGCAGCTGCGCGGTGCGCCGTTGATCACGGTCAGCGCCAAGACGGGCAGGGGGCTTGACCGGCTGCACGACGCGATCCGCAAGGCGCATGACGTCTGGAACCGCCGCATCCCGACGAACAAGCTGAACACCTGGTTGGGGGCGATGACCGAGGCGCACCCGCCACCGGCCCCCGGCGGCCACCGCATCAAGCTGCGCTACATGACCCAGGCCAAGACCCGGCCGCCGGGCTTCATGATCAAGTGCTCGCGCCCGGACGAGCTGCCGGAAAGCTACAGGCGCTATCTGGTGAATGGCTTGCGCGACCACTTCGACATGCCCGGCACGCCGATTCGCCTTTTCCTGCGTTCACAAGGCAACGAGAACCCGTGGAAGGACCGCAAGTTCCACACGCCCTCGCGGCTCAGGAAGCACAAGGAAAAGAACACCGGGCAGTAGCGGGGCGCAAAAGTTTTCGAAAACTTTTGCAAATTCCTTCGAAGGAATTTGGCCCCCGCTTCAAGCCCGGCGCCAGAACAAGCCCGCCGCCGCCAGGACCAGCGCGCCGATCACCAGCGCCGCTGCGGCCACATGAGTCCCCGTCCCCCAGTTCGCCACCGCGACGCCCGCCAGCGCCCAGGCCACAGTCAGCGAATAGACTGGCATCCGGGGCCTGCGCGACTGTACCAGGGGCGCCAGGATCAGCACGACGCCAAGCATGTCATAGGCCGCTTCGGCGTTGCCCGTATAACCGTATCCTGCCAGCAGGATGCCGATCGACACCAGCGAAGCCGCCGTCAGCCAGCCGGCGAAGATTGCCGTCGGGGCGGACAGAAGCCAGCGGTCCGGCTCGGTCGGGGCCTGCAGAAAGGCCAGGATCGCGCTCGCCGCCATCACCAGGATCACCGCCGTCGCCCAGACCGGGCTTGCCCCGGCGATTGCCAGCCAGACCGTGCCCAGCACCAGCGCCACGGTCAGCGCGGGGCGCACCCGCGCCCAGGCCGGATCGTCCTGCCGCTTCCAAAGCCCATAGCCCGCGTGCAGGATCAGCCACAGATAGATCACCGACCAGATCGCAAAGGCATAGCCCGCAGGCTGGATCGCCGGGCGCAGGATCTCGACCGGGAACTGGCCGGGCTGATAGCCGGTGAAGGGTGGCGTGATGAAGGGCGCCACTGCGAAGGCGAGGGTGGCCAGGAACAGGATCAGCGCAAGCGGTCGGGACATTCCAGCCTCCATGAAAAACTGCAGCGCAGGGCGAACCCGCCCCCTTTGGCCGCCTGCGGCGTCAGACCAGCACGCCCTCGGCCGTGATCCGGGTCTTGCCGCCAAGATAGGGCACCAGCGCCGCGGGCAAGGTGACCGAGCCGTCGGCCTCTTGCCCGTTCTCCAGCACCGCGATCAGGCAGCGCCCGACGGCCAGGCCCGAGCCGTTCAGCGTCGCCACGAACTCGGGTTTCCCCCCCGCCGGACGAAACCGCGCATTCATCCGCCGCGCCTGGAACTGCCCGCAGGTCGAGACCGAACTGATCTCGCGGAAGGTGTTCTGCCCCGGCAGCCAGACCTCCAGGTCATGCGTCTTCTGCGCGCCGAATCCCATGTCGCCGGTGCACAGCACGATGGTCCGGTAGGGCAGGCCCAGCCGCTCCAGCACCGCTTCGGCGCATTTCGTCATGCGGTCATGTTCCGCCAGCGCCGTTTCCGGCGTGCAGATCGTCACCATCTCGACCTTCTCGAACTGGTGCTGGCGCAGCATCCCCGTCGTGTCCTTGCCCGCCGACCCCGCCTCGGACCGGAAGCAATGCGTGTGCGCGGTCATGCGCAGCGGCAGGGCGGCTTCCTCCAGGATGTCGCCTGCGACCGAGTTGGTCAGCGTGACCTCGGAGGTCGGGATCAGCCACCAGCCGTTGGTGGTCTGGTAGCTGTCCTCGGCGAACTTCGGCAACTGGTTGGTGCCGTACATGGCATCTTCCTTGACCAGGACCGGAGTCCAGGTCTCGGCCAGCCCGTGTTCCGTGGTGTGCAGGTCCAGCATGAACTGCGCCAGCGCCCGATGCACCCGCGCCACCGCGCCGCGCAGCACGACGAAGCGGCTGCCCGAAAGCTTGGCGGCGGTCTGGAAGTCCAGCCCCCTGGCGGCAGG
>PNNE01000185.1 GCA_013824055.1 Rhodobacter sp.
CGCCAGCCTCTGATCCCCGACGCCTTGTTCGGCTTCGTCTCCCCGTCGCACTGTGCCGTGGCGAAGGTGCAGCGTGACAACCCCAGGCGCGGCACTCAAAAGTGCGTGGCTCAGGGCCACGGACTTGCTCGCAATGGCCGCAAGGATGGCCGCACCTTCATCATACCGATCCCGCTTCATCCGCCACCCCGTCCTGCACGGTCGCAACATGCCAAACGACCTGGGCGGTTTCCTCGCGCCGGACTCAGTTGCCCAGCACGCCGTCCAGCAGCTGTTCCACCAGATCGCCGCTTGTGCTTTCGACCGGCCCTTCCATCACCGCGCCCTCGGGCGGCGGGCCGTCCAGGACCGGCACATCCGCGGGCAGGGGGGCGGTATAGGCCTCGGGCAGCGGCGCTGGTACTGCTCGCCATCAAAAGCGGCGCGTTGGGGTCGTCGAAATAGGGCACGTCCTCGGCGGCGATGGCACCGTCACTGCCGCCGACCGGGGCATAGGTCGACTCGGGGATGTCCTTGATCAGCGGCTTCGGCGGGACGCCTTCGCTGATCCGCACCATGACCTCGTGCCAGATCTCGGCCGGGAGGCCCCCGCCGGTCACGCCGGTCAAGGGGCTGTTGTCGTCGTAGCCCATCCAGACGCCGACCACGTAATCGGCGGTAAAGCCCACGAACCAGGCGTCCCGCGCGCTTTGCGTCGTGCCGGTCTTGCCCGCTGCCTCGCGGTCGTCCAGCCGCGCCCGACCCCCGGTGCCGGAGTTCATGACCTCGGTCATCATGTAGGTCAGCGCATGGGCGGCCCTCTCTGAGATCACCCGTTCGCCGATGCCGCCGCCCGCACCGAACAGCGGCTCGTCCATCCCCTTCAGCTTCAGCGCCTGCAAGCCGTAGGGGGCGACCGAGGACCCGCCGTTCAGGATCCCCGCGAAGGCGCCCGTCATGGCGATCAGCGTCGATTCCGACACACCCAGGGCCAAAGCCGGGCCGTCGGCAAAGTTCTGCGCCAGGCCGAAATCGGTTGCCACCTGCTTGACCAGGTCGCGCCCCACTGCCTCGGACACCCGGACCGCCGGGATGTTCCGGCTTTCGGCCAGCGCCTGGGTCAGCGTGATCTGGCCCTTGAACTCCCTGTCATAGTTCTGCGGACACCAGTCGCCCGACCCGGCCGTGTAGATGCACATCGGCGTGTCCTCGACCAAGTCCATCGGGCTGTAGCCCAGGTCCATCGCCACGGCATAGATGAAGGGCTTGAACGTCGATCCCGTCTGCCGCAGCGCCTGCGTGGCGCGGTTGAAGTCGCCGGCGTTGGGGATGTTGCGCCCGCCGACCATCGCCCGCACCGCGCCATCCGCGCTCATCACCACGATGGCCGCCTGGGCCTTGGACCCCGCCTTGACCTTGTTCTCGAAGATCCAGGTCAGGGCCTCTTCGGCCTTCTTCTGCATCTCCTGGTCCAGCGTGGTCTCGATGATCACGTCTTCCGTCGTGTCCCGCGCCAGATAGTCGGGCGTCGTCTCCATCACCCAGTCGGCGAAATAGCCGCCCGACTTCTGCCGTGCCGCCTTGGACAGCACTGCCGGATTGGCCCGCGCCTCGTCGGCCTCGGCCTTGGTCAGATAGCCCTGCTCCTCCATCAGCCCGATCACGACCGCTGCCCGGTTGCGCGACCGCTCCAGGCTGGCGGTGGGGGCAAAGGTGGACGGAGCCTTCAGCAGGCCCGCCAGCATCGCGGCTTCGGCCGCGCTGACGTCCTTGGCCGACTTGCCGAAATAGCGCTGTGCCGCCGCCTCGAAGCCCCGCGTGCCCGCCCCCAGATAGGCGCGGTTCAGGTAGATCGTCAGGATCTCTTCCTTGGAATACTTGACCTCCATCGCCATCGCGAAGGGGACTTCCTTGATCTTCCGCCAGATGCCGCCCTGGCGGCAGTCCCTCTCGTACTCGGCCTCGGACTTCCACATCGTCGGGTCCCAGCGGACCCCCAGGCACAGCAGCTTGGCGGTCTGCTGGGTGATGGTCGAGCCGCCGTGGCCCTCGAACGCGCCGCGCCCTTCGGACAGGTTGATCCGGATCGCGCTGGCGATGCCGCGCGGGCTGATTCCGAAGTGCCAGTAGAACCGCCGGTCCTCGGTCGCC
>PNNE01000298.1 GCA_013824055.1 Rhodobacter sp.
CGAGATCTTCGAGCCCGTCTACGGCCTGGACGAGATCCCGGCGCAGATACTGCGCATGGGCGAAACCCTCGGCCAAACCGACGCGGCACAAGCCATGGTCGCGCAGTATCAGGCGGACCTCGCGGCCTTCAAGGGTGAGATCGCCCGCAACCCCCGCGCGGCGGTTTATGCGGCGAACGGCTATACCCAGGGCGACGAAAGCCTGTCCGGGCAGATCCTGCGCGCCGCCGGGTTTGCCAACGTGGCCGCCGAGGCCGGCTATGCGGGTGGCGGGGTCCTGCCGCTGGAGCTTCTGGTCATGCTGACACCCGAGGCGATCATCACCAGCCGCCCCTATCCGGGCGCCTCGCGATCCGAGGCGGTGATGTCGCACCCGGCCCTTCTGGCCAGCCAGGACGAGCGCGCGCGCGGAGCGATCTCGGACCGCGACTGGGTTTGCGGCACGCCTTACGTGCTGCGCGCGGTGGCCGAGATGAAGAAGTTGCGCCAGACCCTGTCGGAAGGGGAGTGAGCATGCGGTGGCTTGCCCTTGTCCTTGCGTTGCTGGTCGCAGTTCTGTTCCTCGGGTCGCTTCTCATCGGACCTGCCAATATCGCGCCGACCGACAGCCTGCGCGCGCTGCTGGCGGGGGGTGAGGGGCCGCTGACCCTGGTGATGCGCGAAATCCGCCTGCCGCGCGCCATTCTGGCGCTGGCCATCGGCGCGGCGTTGGGGTTGGCCGGGGCGGCGATGCAGGGATACCTGCGCAACCCCCTGGCCGATCCCGGCCTGATCGGGGTCTCGGGTTCTGCCGCGCTGGGGGCCGTCATCGCGATTCAGACCGGGATTGCCGGAACGGCAACGCTGGCCCTGCCCATCGCTGCCCTGGCCGGCGCGGTCATCGGGGTGGCGCTGGTGCTGGTTCTAGCCGGACCGCGTGGCGGGTCGTTGACGCTGATCCTGGCGGGGATCGCGATTTCGGCACTGGCGGGGGCGCTGACCTCGCTGGCGCTGAACCTGTCGCCCAACCCGTTTGCTGCGAACGAGATTGTCTTCTGGATGATGGGGTCGCTGGCCGACAGGTCGATGACCCATGTCTGGATCGCGCTGCCGCTTATCGTTGTGGGGTCGCTCGCGCTGGCGACGCTGAGCCGGGGGCTTGATGCGTTGACCCTGGGCGAGGATGCCGCCGCCTCGATGGGGATCGGGATGACCCGGCTTCGGCTGGTGCTGATCTTTGGCACAGCGGCCGTCGTCGGTGCCTCGACCGCTGTGGCCGGGGCCATAGGCTTCATCGGCTTGGTGGTCCCGCACGTCCTGCGCGGCTTTGTCGGCGGGCGGCCGGGTCACCTTCTCTGGGCCTCGGCTCTTGGCGGGGCGGTGATGCTGCTGGCGGCGGACATCGCGGTGCGGGTGGTCCTGCCCGCGCGCGATCTGAAGCTGGGCGTCCTGACCGCCCTGATCGGTGCGCCGCTTTTCCTGCATCTGATCTACCGCACGCGGAGGGGGGCATGACGCTGATCACGGTCAAGGACCTGACGGTCCTCCGCCACGGCAAGCCGGTCCTGCAGGACATCGGGCTGACGGTCGCGGGGGGCGAGTTGGTCGGGCTGGTCGGGGCCAATGGTGCGGGGAAGACCACGCTGATGCGCGCCATGCAGGGCCTGCTGCCGCTGGAGGGGCACGCCTCGCTGGCCACCCTGTCGCCGCGCGACCGCGCCCGGAAGGTCGCCTGGATGCCGCAGTCGCGAGAGGTGGCTTGGCCGGTTTCGGTGGAAACGCTGGTAGCCTTGGGTCGAACGCCGCATCTCGGCCCCGCCGCGCGCGCCAGTGACGCCGACCGGAAGGCGGTGGACCGCGCCATCGCGCGACTGGACCTGGATGGCTTTCGCCATCGCCCCGCGACCGAACTCTCAGGTGGCGAGCAAGCCCGCGCGCTGATCGCCCGCGCGCTGGCGCAAGAGACGCCGATCCTGATGGCGGACGAGCCAATAGCGGGTCTTGACCCCGCGCATCAGATCTCGACCATGCGCATCTTTGCCGAGCTTGCGGCAGAGGGGCGGGCGGTCATCGTCTCATTGCACGATCTGGGTCTTGCGGTGCGGCATTGCACGCGGCTTGTGGTGCTGGAACGGGGCCGGATCGT